>JADGBD010000276.1 GCA_015231665.1 Gammaproteobacteria bacterium | reverse complement strand
TGGCTGACATCACCGATGGCTTCGGCATCGGCGTGCCCTATATCGATGCCCGCGAGCAGGCCTGCGACTTCTCCTGCGATGGCCTGCAGTGCGTGCTCGCCTGTCCCACCGGCGCCCTCACCCATGACCTCGACTTCCCCGCCGATAGCCGCATGGCCCTGGCCGATCTGAGCCGGCCGGGTACCTGTCTGGCGCCGCAGGGCAAGGGCTTCAAGGGCCAGGCCCGCGGCCCCGAGTTCAAGGGCCTGCTGCGCTTCAATGAGGTGGATCGCTGGAACCCGGTGCCCCTGGCGGAGCAGCCCTTTGATCTGGAGATCTGCGATCTGTGCGTGCGCCTCTGCCCCATCGAGATTCGCATTGCCGAGTGCGCCGCCGAGAAGGACCAGCCGCAGAACACCGCCCGGGTGGCGCAGAAAATGGGCAACGAATGCCCGCCGCGCTCGGCGATCAAGCTGGTACCCATACCCTCGGCCGATGGGGTCAAGCGCAAGCAGCCGGTGATTCTCGACGGCTGTGTCGGCTGCGGGGTCTGTGAGATGGTCTGCCCAGCGCAGATCCCCTCCATCACCATGGACATCAGAAAAACCGTAGATCACCCGGGAGGCGCCTGAAATGGGTTACATCAGCAAATCCTTCAGGCACCTGTTTGGCTACCGGGTGCCGCGGCCGAGCAAGGACGAGCAGTCCGAGGAGCTCAAGGCCATCTATGCGGGCAAAAAAGGCAACCTGACCAAGGACGACCTGGAGCAGATTCACATCGAGCACAAACAACCCTACGGCGGCAAATGGCTGCGCCGCCGCTGGCTCACCCTGATTGCGCTGAATCTGCTGTTTGTGCTGTCCTTTTCCTTCGACATCCAGTTGCTGGAAGGAGCCCTGACCGCCTCGCGCTTTGTCGGCTTCCACATGGCCGATCTCAACTCGGCGCTGCAGGTGATTCTGGCCTACAAGGTGCTGGTGCTGAACCTGTTTATCGGCATAGTCACGGTGTTTTTGCTCTGGGTGCTGCTGGGCGGGCGCAGTTTCTGCTCCTGGGTCTGCCCCTACCACCTGCTTGCCGAGTGGGCCGAATACCTGCACCTCTGGCTGGCCAAGCGCGGCATCGTCCGCGACCACAGCTTCAACCGCAAGGTGCGCACGGTCTTCTACCTCAGCTTTGTGGTCCTGGCGCTGGTCACCGGCTATACGGTGTTCGAGACCCTCTCGCCCACCGGCATCCTCAGCCGGGCGCTGATCTACGGCCCCGGCCTGGCCCTGCTCTGGGTGCTGGCCCTGCTCGCCTTCGAGGTGTTCTACTCGCGCCGCGCCTGGTGCCGCTACGTCTGCCCCATTGGCATGACCTACGGCGTGGTCGGGCTGATCTCACCGCTGCGCGTGACCTTTAACGCCGAGGCCTGCCACCACGAGGGCGACTGCCGCAAGGTCTGCCTGGTGCCCCACGTCCTCGACCTGACCATCCGCGGCGGCACCAGCCAGGTCCACGAAGACGTCGGCGCCGACTGCACCCGCTGCGGCCTCTGCGTCGATATCTGCCCCACCGACTCGCTGAATTACGAGTTCAAGGGCTTGAGTAAGTTGTTGTAGGAATGCAGTCCGCAAATGAACGCCAATGGACGCAGAGGACGCAAACGACTGCAGGGATGCAGGAGGTAGGACGAAGCAGGAAGCCCGAGTCGAGAAGCGCAGAGACCGCAGAGTGGTAAATATGTTGTGGAGCAGTAACATTTTGCGTTTATTCGCGTTTATTTGCGGACTTAATCAATCAGGAAAACCCCAGTGATCGAAATCAAACAACTGCGCAAGCGCTTCCGTGGCCGTCCGGTGCTGCAGGGCATTGACCTGAGCATAGCGCGTGGTCATCGCATCGCCCTGATTGGCTCCAACGGTGCCGGCAAGACCACCCTGATCCGCTGCCTGCTCGGCGAATACCGCTATGAGGGCCAGGTGCTGCTGGACGGCGCCGATCCCCGCGCCCAGCGCCAGCAGGTGCTGGCCAAGGTCGGCTTTGTGCCGCAGTTGCCACCGCCGCTGCGCATGCCGGTGGGTCAGCTGATTCGCTTTTCCTCGACCCTGTGCCAATCCGATCCGGCGCAAATCCGCAGCCTGGCGGCTGAGCTGGGGTTTGATACCGACAAATTCCGCAGCCAGCCCTTCGTCAAGCTCTCCGGCGGGCAGAAGCAGAAGCTGCTGATCGCCATCGCCCTCGGCCGCGAGGCGGAATTTCTGGTGATGGACGAGCCCGCCGCCAACCTGGACCCGGCGGCGCGCAAGGTGTTCTTCCAGATCCTTGCCGACAAGAAGGAGCGCAGCGCCATGCTCATTTCCAGCCATCGGCTGGACGAGGTGGCCAGCCTGGTCAACCGGGTGATCGAGTTGGATCAGGGTGCGGTGATCCTCGACGACCGGGTGGCCGATCTGGTGGACATGTCCTCCAGCCTCAGCTGCCAGGTCAGCCTGGTCCAGGCCGAAGCCGCCTTCGCCAACGCCATCGGTGACTGGGGTTTTAGCAGCGATGCCTCCGGCAAAGTCTGGAGCGGCAGCATCGCCGGGCCGGACCGGCTGCGCTTTCTCGCCCTGCTGTCGCGCTACGCTGCCCTGCTGGCGGGGATTGAGATGCGGGAGCAAGCTAATGGCAATTAAGCGGTATTGGGCGCGGCGATCTTTCACCCAGCTCAGCTGGCTGCTACTCGCCCTGCTGCTGAGCGGCTGCTTTGGCGAGGTGGAAGGGCCGCAGGAGCCCAAATGGGACCGGGATGCCTGCGAGCGCTGCCGCATGGTGCTCAGCGACCGCCCCTTTGCCGCGCAGATTCACTATCTGCCGGAGGGCAAGAAGCGCACCCAGATCGCCTGGTTTGACGACATCGGCTGCGCCACCCTCTGGCTCGAAGACAAGCCCTGGAAGGACGCCGCCGAAACCAAAATCTGGGTGGCGGACCACCGCACCCGGGAGTGGATCGATGCACGCACGGCCTGGTATGTGCCGGTGGATGTCAGCCCCATGGCCTACATGCTCGGCGCCCAGCTTAGCAAGACCGCCGATGCCCTGGACTTTGCCGGGGCGATCCGGCAGGTGGAGCAGATCGAGGCGCGCAATCAGGACCACAGCCGCCACCTGATCGAGCGGGTACGCCAGCAAACCGGCCAGACCGAGCCGGTCGATAGCCTGCCAAGGATCGAATAATGGGTTAGGGGTTAGGGGTAAGTAGATACGATTCTCTTATTCGCGTTAATTTGCGGACGATTTCCAACAAGGCATCCACATGAAAAATCTGTTGCTCTCTGCCCAGACCGATATAGTCGAAACCCTGCGCGCGCGCTGGGTCATGGTTTATAGCCTGATCTTTGGCGGTCTGGTGGTGGTGATCTTT
>JADGBD010000016.1:9251-17286 GCA_015231665.1 Gammaproteobacteria bacterium | reverse complement strand
GCGGCCGCGTGTTGACAACGGCTACACGCTGGACCATGATTCGTATATCTTTTGTGTATGCGTTAATGGGAGATTTCAATGCGTGACGCCGCCATCAATCTGCGTGCCTTGCCTGAACAGCGTGATCTGATTGATCACGCGGCCAGCCTGCTTGGCAAAAACCGCTCGGACTTCATGCTCGAAGCGGCCTGCGAGCGTGCTCAGGCCGTGGTGTTGGATCAGGTCTTTTTCAGCCTGGACGCCGACAAGTTCAAGCAGTTCACCGCAATGCTGGATGCGCCCCCTGAGCCGAATCCCGGGCTGGAGCGCCTCATGGCCGTCAAGCCCCCCTGGGGCACCGGCGGGGCATGAGCTTGCAACTGAGCGCACCGCAACCACTCGCTACCACCCACGTCCTGAACGAATTTGCTTGCGGGGAATACAGCCTTGATGAATGGCTCAAGCGCCGGGCGCTGACCAACCAGCTGAGTGGCGCGAGCCGCACCTTTGTCGTCACTGATCAGGACAGCCGTGTCTATGGCTACTACGCAATGGCTGCAGGTGCGGTTTCACACCAGGCAGCCACCAGCAGCGTGCGACGCAACATGCCCGACCCTGTGCCAGTGATAGTTCTGGCCAGACTCGCTATTGATCAAAGTGCGCAGGGCAGCAAACTTGGTGCCGCTCTGCTGCAAGATGCGGTCAATCGGGCCGTGGCAGTGTCGCAGCACGCTGGCGTGCGGGCCTTGCTTGTGCATGCTCTTCACGACCGTGCCAAGCGGTTTTATACGCATTACGGCTTCCGTGAATCGCCACAACAGCCGATGACGCTGATGCTGCGCTTGAACTCCGTCAGGGCGTGAGGACAGTCGTTATGAGTGCATTCGGGCTAACTTGCATCGCATGGCGTTCATTTGCGGATTATTGAGCGATCAATCCCAACCCTCATTGGCCGAGGAATTGGCGATGGCGCTGGAGATGCCGATGACCGCTGCGCCGATGATCACTCCCTTGACCAAGTCGCGGCCGGAGTCGCGATCTCGGTCTCGTTCCCAGCGGTCTTCACGAATTTCCCGGCGGATTTCCCGCCGTGCCTCGCGCTTTTCCCGCTGCACTTCGCGGTAGCCTTCGCGCATCTCGCGGCGGGCACATTCGCGGCTCTTGCAGCGCAGCACCTCGCGGCGGGCCTCGCGCTTCTCGCGCCGCACTTCACGGGCGCCCTCGCGGATCTCCTGGCGAATCTCGTAACGACCGGCCTGGACTTGCAATGGCAGCAGGCCCAGCAGCAGAATCAGGCCGAGCAAAGAGGCGAAGGGCTTCATGGCTTGGCTCCGCTCTGGCTGCGGAACTTGGCGACGCGCTCTTCGTAGCGTTGCAGCACCTCGGCGCATTCCTTGGCCTCCAGGCTCACCGAGGTGCCATAGCCAAAGGACGAGCTGAAGAAGAAGGCGCGATCAGTGCCCAGCAGGCGGCCAATGCCGGCGTGGATGTCCAGGGCCTCGCGCTCCAGATCGGTCTGTTGCTGCTCGACCACGCAGCCACGGGCCAGGCCGGTGAGATAGCCGAAGCGCTTCAGGCTCTCGTCCAGTTGCGCCTCGGCATCGGCCTCGGCTTCCGTACTCAAGACAGGGCTGGTGACACCGGCCAAGAGCAGGCCGCTGGCCAGTAACAGGGAGGGTAGTATTTTCAACATCAAGGTTTCCTCAGGGTGTGTAGCCAATCCGGCAGTGCCGGGATTAAATCAGGACGCAGCGAACGCTAAGAAGCCCCCCTTTGCGTCCTTAACGTCTAAATCAAAGGTGCTTCTGCGGCCGCATCCAGGTCCGGCCGCATCCAGGGGTCTGAGTGCAGGGCCTTGGCATGGCCGAAGTCAAACAGCTTGCGCATGTAGTCGGGATCGAAGATCTCGTCGGACTGCTCGCTGAAGTCCAGCGGGATATGCGCCAGGCGGAAATCCATGCCGTGCTGCTGGCTCATCAGGTAAAGCTGGGAGATGTCGCCGATGCCCTGATTGAGGATCAGGGTAGAAATGGTGCGGCTGATCAGTGGCGGCAGCCGCAGGGGCACGTTGCTCCAGTCCTGGCGCAGTTTGGCGTTGCGAATGACGTAGAGCTGCGGCCGACCCTTCACCCCCAGGCGCTGCTTGATGCGCTGCCAGTCCAGTCCGCGCGGGGTGAGAAACAGCTGGGCGGTGACGCCACCGTCCACATGCACTTCGTCGTAGCGGCGGCCGTCCGCTTCCACCTGGATGGGCACCGGCGGGAAGGCGCCGGGGATGGAGGCGGAGGCGAGGATCACCTCATGGATCAGCGCTGCCGCTCCGGGTTGCTGGCTGGCGGCGATGCGGGTGATATCCCAGATCACCGGCCGGGCGGCATCCAGATGGGTGGTGCCGATGAGCAGGGACCGGCCCTTGCGGCCTTCCTCGGCGATGGCGGTGATCATCGTGGCATCGATGTGTTGGGCGATGAGCCGGCGCAGCGGCGAGGTACTGACCAGGCCATCGCCGGTGAGCATGTCCCAGATGCCGCGCCGCTCCACCAGGTCATGGGTGGAGAACTGGGTGTAGACCTGGCGCAATTTCGCGTCCTGACTCGAGCCGAGAAAGGCGAAGGGCGCGGCCAGGGCGCCGGTGCTGGTGCCGGTGACAATCTGAAATTCAGGGCGGTTGCCCCGCGCCGTCCAGCCCACCAGCAGGCCGGCGGCAAAGGCGCCATTGCTGCCGCCGCCGGAGATCACCAGGTAGTTGTGCGGCCGGTGCATGATGCCGCCCTGTTGCTGGCGCAGCTTGGCCTCCGGCTGCTTGAGCCAGGCCTGGAAGTTGGCCGGCACCTCATCGCCCCACTGGCGCGCCTGGGGAATGCCAGGGATGCTCGCCACCTGGGCCAGATGCGCCGGCAAGGGCGCCAGCCGCTGTGGCGGGCTGGCGCAGGCCTGCAGCAGCAGGAGCGCGATCAACAGCAGTAGCGGTTTACAGCTGTGCATGGGCTCAAGCCCGCTCTTCTTGCAAACCAAACAGCACCACATAGAGCAGCGGCACCACCAGCAGGGTCAGCAGGGTGGCGAAGGCGAGGCCGAACATGATGGTCACCGCCATGCTCTTGAAGAAGGGATCGGCGAGCAGGGGCGCCACCCCGAGGATGGTGGTGAGGGCGCCGAGGAACACCGGCCGGGCGCGACTGACGGCGGCATCCAGCACCGCCTGGAAGCCCGGCTTGCCGTCGCGGATCTCGGCATCGGCCTGATCCACCAAAACGATGGCGTTTTTCACCAGCATGCCGATCAGGCTGAGAAAGCCGAGGATGGCCATGAACTCGAAAGGCGCCTGAAACAGCAGCAGCCCCAGGGTGACACCCACCAGCGCCAGGGGTGCGGTGAGCCAGATCACCAGCGGCTGACGATAGGCGTTGAACATGATCACCACCGCCAGCAGCATGGCGCCGAAGCCGTAGGGGGCGGATAGGGCCAGGCCCTGATTGGCCTCCTGCGAGGCCTTGTACTCGCCATGCCAGTGCAGTTCGTAGCCCGGCGGCAGGGGCATGGCCTCCAGTTGCGGCCGCAGCCGTTGCAGCAGGTTACCGGCCAGCTCGCCCGGTGCCGGGTCGGCCTGGGCCTTGAGGGTGGGAACACCATCGATACGCCGAATCAGGGCATCCTCCCAGACCAGACTGACCTCGCTGACCAGCTGGCTCAGCGGCACCGCTCGCTCGGCACGAGGGCTGAACAGCAGCACGTTGGCCAGGTCATCGGCACGACTGGATTCTGCCGGCGGTGGCCGGGAAATGATCGGCAGCAGCCGGTCGCCCTCGGCGTAGAGGCCAATCTGGCTGCCGCCGAAGCTGCGCTGCAGGGCATCGCGGATCATCTGGCTGTCCAGCCCGGCCCGCTCCACCGCCTGGGCATCGATCTGCGGCCGCAGCAGCGGCACGCGCTGGCGCCAGTCGTCCTGAATCGCCAGGGCGCCGGGGTCCTGGGCCATGAGCGCCTTGGCCTGATCACCCAATTGCCGCAGCACCTGGGGATCGGGGCCCTGGAAGGCGGCCTCGATCTTCTTGCCGCCGCCCCGGCCGAGCATGAACTTCCACACCTTGATCTGGGCGTCCGGCTGCTGCAGCGGCAATTCCTCCTGCAGCTGCGCCACCAGGGCGTCGATCTGGCGCGCATCGGTCACGTCCACCAGCAGTTGGCCGTAGCTGCTGTTGGGGTCTTCCGGCGTGTAGCTGAGCATGAAGCGCAGACCGCCCTGACCGATGAAGCTGGTGATGTGGCTGACCCCCGGCTTGGCCGCCACCTGGGTCTCGATCTGCGCCAGCACATCGGCGCTGGCCTGGATGTCGCTGCCCTGGGGCAGATAGACATCGACGACGAACTGCGGCCGCGCCGACTCCGGCATGAAGCCCGGCGGCACATAGGCAAAGCCGAACAGCGCCGCCAGCAACAGCGCCAGCAGGGCCAGGCCGCTGAGCAGACGCCGGCGCAGCATCCAGCGCAGCAGCTCGGCATAGCGCCGCATCCAGGCCGGCAGCGGTGCTGCTGGCGTGCCGGGTGCGGCCGACTTGACCCGCAGGAAACGCACACAGAACAGGGGCGTGAGGGTAACGGCGAACAGCCAGCTGAACAGCATGGAATAGAGGATGACCCAGAACAGGGAGCCGGCGTACTCGCCCATGTCGGTGGGCGACAGGCCGATGGCGCTGAACGCCAGAATCCCCACCAGGGTGCCGCCCAGCAGCGGCCATTGGGTGGCGCTGACCACCTCGGCCGCCGCCTTGGCGGCCGCTTGCCCGCGCTGCAGGCGCACCAGGATGCCGTCGGTGATGACTATGGCGTTGTCCACCAGCATACCCAGGGCGATGATCAGGGCGCCGAGGGAGATGCGCTGCATGGCGATGTCGTCCAGGTACATGGCGATCAGGGTCGCCGCCACCGTCAGCAGCAGCACGGCACCGACGATCAGCCCGCTGCGCCAGCCCATGAAGACCACCAGCACCAGCACCACGATGAGCAGGGCGGCGATGAGGTTATCGACAAAGCCCTCCACCGCCGCACGTACCGAGTCCGACTGATAGGAGATGATGTTCAGCTCCATGCCGATGGGGCGCTGTTCCTCCAGTTGCGCCAGACGCTCACGCACCCCGTCGCCCAGGCTGACCACATTGCCGCCCTTGACGTTGGAGATGCCCAGGCCGATGGCCGGTTGGCCGTCGTAGCGCAACAGCACCCGCGGCGGCTCGCGATAGCCGCGGCTGAGGCTGGCCAGATCCTTCAGGCGCACCAGCTGGCGACCATCGGCGGAGGCGAGCAGAATCTGTTCCATGGCGGCAAGGGAATCGCGCTGGCTGCTGGGTTGGATTTGCAGCCGCTGGCTACCGGCGCGCAGGTCGCCGGCGGCGCTGGTCAGGCCGAACTGACGCAGGGCCTGGTGAATCTGCTCCAGGGGAATGCCCAGCTGGGCCGCCTTGGCTGCAGAAATCTCGACAAATATCACCTCTTCGGGCGCTCCCAGGGTGGCGACCCGCGCCACCCCAGGCACCAGTTGCAGCGCTTGCTCCAGGTCCTCGACGTAGTCGCGGATCTGGCTCAGGCTGTAGCCCTCGCCAGTGACGGCGAAGAACAGGGCATAGACATCGCCAAAGTCGTCGTTCACCACCGAGGGGCCGGCACCGGGAGGCAGACGGCGCTGGGCATCGGCCACCTTGCGCCGCAGCTTGTCCCACACCTGCTCCAGCTCGGCCTGGCTGCCGGCGAACGGCAGGGCGATCTCCACCTTGACCTGGGAGCTGCCCTGGCGGGAGATGGAGGTGATCTCCTTGACCTCCTGCATCTGCTGCAGGGCGGTCTCCAGCACATCGGTGACCTCGTCCGCCACCTGGCTCGGCAGCGCCCCCGGATAGGGCGTGGTGACCACCGCCTGGCGGATGACGAACTCGGGGTCCTCGAAACGCCCCAGGCCCTGGTAGCTGATGAAGCCGCCCACCAGCAACAGCAGGCACAACAGCCAAAGAATGGGCGCCTTGAGCAGGCTGTATTGGGCGAGATTCATCGAGTCATTGCCTTATTTCAAGCCCAGTGGGATCGCAAAGGGCGCAAAGGGAACGCAAAGGGCGCAAAGTTTTGTGTGAGTTGCACTAGACAAAAAGCATGGAATGGCCAAGTAGTGATGCCCTTTTAAGATCCAAGCCAAAACAGTGCCCGGTATTCCTTATCACTCTTTGCGTCCTTTGCGTCTTCTTTGCGTTCTTTGCGATCCAGTTATCTGCGCTTCTCCGCGTTCTCTGCGTCCTGATTGAAGCCAAATCAAGGCAGCGGCCTGACCTGCATGCCTTCGCGCAGTTGGTGGATGCCGGCACTGGCGATGCGTTCGCCGGCTTGCAGGCCCTGCTGCACCACCACATGGCTATCGCGCACATCGCCCACCTGGATGACGCGCAGGCTGACCTTGTCGGTTTCCGGGTCCAGCACCCAAACCTTGGGCTGGCCGTCGGCCTCAACCAGCACCGCCTTGAGCGGGATGATCAGCTCCTTGGGCTCAGCGCCAGCATTGGCGCCCTCGGCCAGCACCTCCACCGCCATCCCCGGCAGCACCCGGCTGCCCTGGCTGGGGATGAGTTCCAGCACCACCTCGTAGGTCTGAGTCTGGGGGTCGGCCTCGCTGGCGAAGCTCTTCAGGCGCACTGCCTGGTCCGGCTCGGCCAGGTCGGCAAAGCGCACATAGCCGAACTCGCGCCGCTTTTGGCTGCGCACCAGGCGTTCCGGCACATGGATCACCACCTCCAGCTGGGATAGGTCCTGCAGGCTGATGATGGCCTCCTTGGCCTGGACGTTCTGGTAGTTCTCCACCCAGCGCCGGGCCACCCGACCGGCGAAGGGCGCTCGCAGCTGGCTGTCCGCCAATTCCTTGCGGGCGGCATCCAGGGCGACTTGCTTGAGGTTGAGTTGGGTCTGCTGCTGATCCAGCTCGGCCTTGGCCACTGCCTGGCTCTGCTGCCAGAGGCTGTTGATCCGATCAAATTGGGTCTTGGCCTGGGCGAACTCCGCCTCGGCCTGGGCCAGCTGGGTCTCGAAGCGGGCCGGATCGAGCCGGGCTACCAGGTCACCCGCCGCCAGTTGCATGCCCTCCTGCACCGGCAGCTCCACCAGCTTGCCAGCGAGGTTAAAGGCCAGCTCGGCTCGCTGACTGGCGCGCACCCGGCCGGGGAAGCGCAGGCGCAGGGGTTGATCCCAGGCCTGCACCTGAAAAATCGCCACCGGCCGAATCTTTTCTGTAACCTCAGGGGGAGCTTCCTGCTGGCAGGCGCTCAGCGCCAAGGCGGCGGCAAGCAGACCGGCCAAACGGCGAAGGGAATGGGAACTGGACATGAGGCTGGGCATCGCTCTGATTTGAGGGTTGCAAGTATCGCAGTGTCGTTCAGTGCCAGTTGCTCAGCAAGGGGGATAGCACCCAAAATGGGCGGCCAGAGCATAGCAAGGGGTAGAATGTTCGGCAGCGGTCAGGTGGTCAGCTGCCAGCTGCCAGCCATCAGCAGGGCCTCCTCTGCATCCAGGCTACAGGCTGACCGTCTGTCAGCTGGCCACTTTCAAACCACAGAGCCTGCAAAATGCCCAAAACCCCACCCATCGACCTAGAACAACACTTCGGCGAAATCTGGCCGGTGCATGTGCAGCATTTCACTGAGCTACTGATTCGCTTGCGTCAGGGCTTTGCCGGTGATCTGGACCTGATGCTGATCCTCGCCATCATCGGCTCGCGCACCCTGCCCTGCCGCCGAACCAGCAGCTTCACCCTGGATGAATTCATCGAATCCCGCCGGGAGCCGCGGCCCGAGCCGATCAACCTGCAATCCATCGCCGAGTGCAGCGGCATCCCCCGCGAGACCGTGCGGCGCAAGCTGCAGCAGATGGAGGGCCTCGGCTGGGTCAGCAAGGACGATCAGGGCCACTATGCCGCCACCGCCAAGGCATCCCAGGACCTGGTCGGTCAAACCCAGGCCAGCCTGGATTATCTCAAGGCCCTGTTTGACGCCTTTGCCAGGCTAGCCGACAACCGGAACTGACC
>JADGBD010000016.1:0-9151 GCA_015231665.1 Gammaproteobacteria bacterium | reverse complement strand
AGGTCGCGCAGGGGCGTCTCAATCCCGGTCAACTCCTTGAGCACCGCGTTGCAGGCATCCTTGGCCTTGAGGCGGAAGGCTTCCTTGCCCTTGGGGGTCTTGAGCTGGGCGCCGTCCGCCTCTGAGGCGAGCATGAGCATTTCGTTCATGATTGCCGGCAGGTGGGTGCGCAAATCGCCCATCTGATCCTTATTATCGACCATCAGCTGCACTTCAAAGCGCACGTGCTTGGCACCCTTGGAGAGATTGACCACCATGGATTCCAGGGCCAGATAACCCGGGGTGGGTAGGGCTGCGGCTTCCTTTTCCTTCTCCTCTTCCGCCCAGGCGGGTAACAGCAGCGATAAACTCAGCAGGAGCAGCAGGATTTTAATTTGCTTCATTGTGTATTCCTTCCTAGCCATTGATAATGCGGTAGTTTAAACAGATTCTCGAATTAAAAATTCTTTTCACCAGTAAGGCGCGAGGATTCAGTCATCATGAGCCACGGCCCAGTCATGTTCGACCTTGTCGGTCTTGAGGTTACCGATGAGGAAAGGCAGATGCTACAACATCCGGCCGCCGGCGGGGTGATTCTGTTCAGCCGCAACTACGCCTCACCGGAGCAACTGAGCGAGCTGACCGAGCAGATTCACCAGGCCCGCAAGCCCCGGCTGCTGATTGCGGTGGACCAGGAAGGCGGCCGGGTGCAGCGTTTCAAGGAGGGCTTCAGCCTGCTGCCTGCCGCCGCCCGCATCGGCGAGATATTTGATATCAACCCCCGCCGCGCGCGCGAACTGGCGGAAGACCTCGGCTGGCTGATGGCCGCCGAGCTGCGTGCTTGCGGAGTGGATTTCAGCTTCGCCCCGGTGCTCGACCTATCCACCCCCCAGAGCCGGGTGATTGGCGACCGCGGTTTTCATCGCCAGGCGGATGTGATCAGCGACCTGACCCTGCATTGGATGAGCGGTGTGCGTGAGGCCGGCATGGCCAACGTGGGCAAACATTTCCCCGGCCATGGCAGTGTCGCCGAGGACTCCCATCTGGAGATCCCGCGCGATCATCGCGGCCTGGAAGACCTGCTGATGCAAGACCTGATCCCCTTCGAGCGGGCCATCAGCAACAACCTTGAGGCGATCATGCCGGCCCATGTGATTTACGACCAGATCGATCCCCTGCCCGCCGGCTTTTCCGCCTATTGGCTGCAGAAGGTGCTGCGCGAGCGTTTCGGCTTTCAGGGGGTGATCTTCAGCGATGACCTCAACATGGCCGCCGCGGCCGAGGGCGGCGATTACCGCCAGCGCGCCAGGGCCGCAATTCAGGCCGGCTGTGATATGGTGCTGATCTGCAACAATCGCCCCGCTGCCCTGGAGGTGCTGGCCGAGTTGCGCGACTATTCCAACCCCACCTCGCAAACCCGCATACTGCGGATGCACGGGCGCAAGCAGGAATCCTTGCGCAAATTGCATTACCATCCCAAATGGCGCAAGGCGGTAAAACTGGCGGCCGATACGCTTTTGGCCCACTCCAACCCGACACTGGATCTCTGACCCCATGGTTTTCAGCGCAACCCAGGCCCAAGAGGCCTTCAACCGGGCGGAATGCCTATTCACCCTGGAGCAGGTGGAAACCGCCATGGACCGGATGGCCCTGGAGATCAGCCAGCGCATCGGCAAGTCCGACCCGCTGGTGCTGGCGGTAATGAACGGCGGTCTGATCCCGGCAGCGCGCCTGCTCAGCCGTTTCGACTTCCCCCTGCGCCAGGACTATGTCCACGCCACCCGCTACCGCGAGAACACCCGTGGCCGCGGTCTGACCTGGGTACGCAAGCCGGTGGTGCCCCTGCCGGGTCGAACCGTGCTGATCATCGATGACATCCTTGACGAGGGCTACACCCTCGAAGCCCTAGTGCAGGCCTGCCGCGAAATGGGCGCCGCCTCGGTGCAGACGGCCATGCTCTGCGAAAAGCAGCACGATCGCGGCTGCGACATCAAGGCCGATTTTGTCGCCCTGCAGGTACCGGATCGCTACGTCTTCGGCTACGGCATGGACTACAGGGGCTATCTGCGCAATGCTCCGGGGATTTTTGCCCTGGACGAATGAGGGCCTGAACGAACAAGGGATTTATTCGGTTGAACCCAGCCAAAGATTCAGCATAGGATGGCGGCCTTGAAACCCTTACCCCAAAGCAAATTCAGCCAAGGAGCCACAGAGCACAGAGAGTCAATGTTTCCACTCAACGCCTCTAAAACTCTGTGATCTCTGTGGCCTAACTGGCAAATCAAATTCATTCACATCAATCAATATTGGAGAGCACCATGGGCGTACTTGTTGGCCGAGAAGCACCAGATTTCACCGCTGCGGCAGTTCTTGGCGATGGCTGCATCGTCGAAGACTTCCACCTGAAGACCGCAATCAAGGATAAGTACGCGGTACTCTTTTTCTACCCGCTGGACTTCACCTTTGTCTGCCCCTCGGAGCTGATCGCCTTTGATCACCGCCTGGAGGAGTTCCACAAGCGCAATGTCGAGGTCATCGGCATTTCCATCGACTCCCAGTACACCCACAATGCCTGGCGCAACACCCCGGTCAAGGCCGGCGGCATCGGCCCGGTGCGCTACCCTCTGGTGGCCGATCTGACCCACAACATCTGCAAGGCCTACGATGTGGAAACTCCCAACGGCGCCGTCGCCTTCCGCGGCTCCTTCCTCATCGACAAGAGCGGCGTGGTGCGGCATCAACTGGTCAACGACCTGCCCCTCGGCCGCAACGTGGATGAAATGCTGCGCATGGTCGATGCCCTGCAATTCACCGAAGAGCACGGCGAGGTCTGCCCGGCAGGCTGGAACAAGGGCGACAGCGGCATGAACGCCAGCCCCGATGGCGTCGCCGACTATCTGGCCAACAACGCCGATAAGCTCTAGGCCACATCAGCGGCAGATGGCGGCAAACCGCCACCTGCCACTGGCCTAGCCCCACACAACATCATGCTCGGCATCATTGGCGGCAGCGGCCTCGACCAGCTTCCTGGTCTGGAGCTGCAGGATGAAATCCACTGCGACACCCCTTTCGGCCCCACCTCGGCGCCGATCCAGCGTGGCCAGTGCAAGGGTCAGCCCCTGTTGTTTCTTCCCCGCCACGGTGTTGATCACCGCATCCCGCCGCACAAAATCAACTACCGCGCCAACATCTGGGCGCTGCAGCAGCAAGGTGTCAGCCAGCTGATCGCCATCGCCGCTGTCGGCGGCATCAGCCGGGCTATGGCGCCGGGCACCCTGGTGATACCGGATCAACTCATCGACTACACCCATGGCCGGGAACACAGCTTTCACGATGGCGACTTCCTGCCCCTGGCACACATCGAATTCGCCCAGCCCTATTGCAGCGAACTGCGTCAACACCTGCTCCAGGCTGCTGCAGTCAGCAACCAGCCGGTGATCGATGGCGGCTGCTACGCCGCGGTGCAGGGCCCGCGCCTGGAAACCGCAGCTGAAATTGCCCGCCTGGCCCGTGATGGCGCCGATCTGGTGGGCATGACCGGCATGCCCGAGGCCAGCCTCGCCCGCGAGGCTGGCATCTGCTATGCCTGCTGCGCCCTGGTGGCAAACTGGGCCGCAGGCCTGAGCGAGCACCCCATCAGCATGGCCGAGATCGAGGCGGAATTGGCCTCAGGCATGCACCGGGTGCTACAACTGATTGCTGCGCTTGACGGAGGGCAAGGGTGAGATTATCCCGATCGACTTTGCCTCGGCGCGCGGTTTCAACGACAATGCGCATTCGCAATGGGACCACTCTCGTCGGAGAAGCCAATGGCAGATAAAGAAACAATCGACAAGCCGCTGATGAATGAAACAAGCGCGGACGCCAGTCAGGCCGCGCAGACAGACAAGCCAAAGGCTGCAACTCGCAAAAAGCCCGCCGCGAAGAAAACCACGGAGCCAAAGGCTCCAGCCAAAGCGACCAGCACCCGCAAACCGGCAGCCAAACCCGCGTCCAAAAAGGCACCAGCAAAGACCACGGTAACACCAGTAGCCGCCAGTGACAGCCCGGCCGCAGAACCGCTGGCCAAGCCGGAACCGGTGCAGGAACCAAGGCTAGAACCAACCCCGGCACCAGAGCAGACAGCCAAGCCTGTTCCGGTCCAAGCCAAGGCAGCAGACAGCAAACCGCAGCCTGCCGCCGCCGAGGGTGCTACACTTTCCCAACCGGAGCCGGCGCCCAAGGCCGATCCAGATAACAACCCAACCCACTCAGAGGGGAGTAACGCAATGACCAGCGCAACCAATAACCACGACAAGGGATTCTGGATTCAGATCACCTTGGGGATTGCAGTCGTAGTCCTCATTTTCATGTACATACGCTCTGTAGCCGACAAGCCTGAAGCGCACAGCGCACAACAGCCCCAGGTGCAGCAAATTCTCATCGGCGCCGCCGCCCAGGCTCCGGCTCCGGCTCCGGTAGTTGAAGCCCAACCGGCCCCCGCTGCCAGCACCCCTGCTGCAGCTGCTCCGGCTCCTGAGGTCGCAGCTACCCAGCCTGTCACTGCAGAGCCGGTAGCCGCAGAACCTGCAGCACCTGCCGAAGCCCAGCAGGCCGAGGCCCCTGCCCCGGCAGCCCCTGCAGCAGAAGCCGCCGCAGAAACCAAGGCAGCAACTGAAACCCAGACCGCTGCGACCACCGAACCTGCAGCAGCTCCGGCCGAGACCACCGCTGCCAGCGAAACCAAGCCTCTGGAAAACAAGGCCGCCGATTGGCTGAGCAAGCTGGGTTTTGGCGCTGAACAAGCCGCCGACAAGGCCGAAGCACCAGTTGCCGAAGCCACTGCAGAAGCCGAGCAGGCCGTTGCCGCCCCGGCGGAGGCCAAGGAACTCAGCACCCCCGCCGAGCCTGAAACTGCAATCGCAGCACCCGCAGCCCCCATGGCCCCTCCCAGCGCCTATGCACCCGTGGTACGCCAGATGCCCCAGGCCGGCAACGATGCCCCGGAATGGGCCAAGGAGCACATCGGCCGCGTGGAACAGCTACGCAAGGAACTGCACAGCGCCATGGGTGAGATGCGTACCGAAACCCTGCGTCGTCAGGAAGAAGAGCGTCGCCAGCGTGAAGAGCAGATGAAGCGCGACATGCCCGAATGGATGCGCACCCACATGGAGAAGGTCGAGCAACTGCGCACCCAGCTGCGCAGCGAGATGGAAAGCCTGCAGAAGGCCGCCAAGGAACACCGCGCCGAAGCACCAAAGGCCCCGGTGATGCCGGAAGCCGGCGAGATGCCCGCTCCGCGTGGCTACTATCCCCGTCAGGCCGCGCCCTACTACGGTCCCCAGGGCGGCTACGCTCCCCAGGCACCGGACTACGGCTACCCGGCACCGAGCTATCCGGCCTATCCTTACATGGATAGATAAGTAGCTGATCAGGGAGAGGGATATCGAAATCCCTCTCCCTGGCTAACTTTCTCAGTTAGCTCCGCGTTATCTTTGCATCCTTTCCATCCCGATCTGCCAAATCACAACAAGCGAAAATAAGCCAACTGCTCCGGCAGATTGATCTCCCGCACCTTCATCTGCACCTGATCGTCCAGATTCAGCTCGGCTTTTAAGCGCATGCGCGCCTCGAAGGCCAGCTCGGGGATCATGATCACCATGTGGCGCTCGCCCTGCTCCACCACGACCCCTCGCCCCTTCCAATCCGGATTCTGCTGCAGCCAGACCAGCTTCCAATGCTGATTGGACAGCCGTTCAGTGCGGCGGCGGAGAAAGGCACCCTCGTCGGACTGACTGGCGCGCAGGGAGATCTCATCCAGGGACAGAGGCTCACGCCCACTCAGGTGGGCACGCAGTTGCTGATGCACAAGCAGGTCGGGATAGCGGCGCAGCGGGCTGGTGGCGCGCACGTAGCGCTCCAGCCCCAGGCCCGAATGCAGCCCGGGCTCCACCGCCGAGCGGGTGGGTTTGAAGAAACGCCGGTAGGCGAACATCTGCGCCAGGCTGCTGGGGCTGCGCAACTCATCCGGCGGCGCCTGCACGGCAAAGGGCACGGCGATCTGGCGCTCGAGACAATAATTGGCCACCGCTTCACCGGCCATGAGCATGGCATCCGTGACCATTTCCCGGCTGTCTAGCTTCTCCTGGGATTTGATCTGCGGCTTGCCGTCGATCACCCGCACGCTGACCTCAGGCAGGTCCAGACCCACCGCGCCGGCCTGCTGGCGACGGTTGCGGTAGCGCTCGGTGAGGCTGCGGATGCTGGCGAAGGGTTCCTGCTCCAGCCGCCGGTTGGCCTCGGCGTAGCTGATGCGGCTGGCGCGGATGCGGCTGGCGCAGATTTGAATATCCACCGGCTCGGCACTGGCCGACAGGCGAAAGCCGATGGACAGCGCCGGCGACTGCTCCTGCAGACCCAGTCCCAGCATCTCGGTCAGCCTCAAAGGCAGCATGTGGCTGATGGTTTCCGGCAAATACAGATTGGCACCGCGGCTGCGCGCCTCCTGATCCAGCGCCGAATCTGCCGCCACCAGAGCAGCGACATCGGCCACATGCACCCAGAGGCGATCACCATCAAAGCTGATGGCGTCATCGGGATCATTGCTGAACTCATCATCTATGGCCCAGGCGCTGAGATGGCTGAGGTCTTCCCGCGCCTCTTCCGCCAGGGTCGGCACCGCCAGTTCGGGTGAATCCAGCACAAGACCCTGACGGCT
The DNA here is from genome assembly GCA_015231665.1 of Gammaproteobacteria bacterium. Classification (GTDB taxonomy): domain Bacteria; phylum Pseudomonadota; class Gammaproteobacteria; order Chromatiales; family Chromatiaceae; genus Magnetovirga. The sequence goes on along the minus strand of JADGBD010000016.1, from coordinate 2,475 downwards.
GGGGTGGGGGTTTTGCTGCTCCGGCCAGTAGCACAGCTCCACCAGCAAGCGATGGGCATTTTCCGGGCTCGAAGTCAGACCAATGGCCTCCATGATCCGGCTTTGCCCCATCTGGCCGAGGGCAACGCGCTCGACTTCGCTGAGCAGGGAACGATCTTCCTCGAGCATGCGCCGCTGCTGGATGCGCTCGAGAAACTCGGCCCAGGCCTGTTCCTTGCGCGCCTTTTCCGCCCGCGCGTTGCGATCGGTGTCAATCTGCTCGGCGCTGCGCGGTTTCAGGCTATCTAGGCCGCCCTCGAACCAGAGCCCATCGGCCAGGGTCAGCCAAAGGGACCAGGCATCCTGAGGACTGGGGTCGGCAAACACCAGATTCAGCAGGTCGGCGAAGGCGGTTTCCTCGCCTTCCAGCAGTTCCCAGGCCTCGGCCACATCCGCCGGGCTGCTACTGAAGCCAGCCAGATCCCTGACCGGGCCGGGGTGCAGAGCAATCACATCCTTGTCGCGCACGCGCTTGGTCTTGCCCCCCTCCAGTTCGATCTCAACCTTGTCGGCCAGTCCCAGCACCCGGGCCGGGTGGCTTTTGTATAGCACCAGGCCATTGATTTGCAGCTTTTGCGCACTCATGTAATCTCATTCATTCAGCGGTCAGTTCGCTATGATACCGCACTCGCCCCAACGACCCCGAGCAGAGGGAGAAATCACCATGAATACCGTCAGCAGCCAAGACCTCAACCCAACACCACTCGCATCCACCAGCCAGTTGCCCGATTGCGCCCTGTGTGACCTGTCCCACCTGGGCCTGATCCGCCTGGAAGGCGAAGACGCCCTGAGCTTCATGCAGGGCCAGTTCACCAACGATAGCCGCGCCCTGAGTCAGAGCCGCAGCCAGCTCAGCGCTCTGTGCTCACCCAAGGGGCGCATGCTCGGGCTGGTTCGCATCATCGCCGCCGATCAGGGCTGGCTGCTGCAACTGCCGGTGGAACTGGCCGAGGGCATGCAAAAGCGCCTGCAGATGTACGTCCTGCGCGCCAAGCTAAAGATCAGCCTGGCCGGCCAGGATTGGCTGCAGATGGGCCTGGCCGGTGAGTCTGCCCCGGCCTTGATCGAGCAGCTGTTGGGCGCGGTGCCGACTGAGGCGGATGATCGACTCGAGCGCGATGGCCTGATCTGCGTGCGCCTGGGCGGTGATCTGCCCCGATTTGTCCTGCTGCTGCCAAGCCATCGCGCCGCTGAGGTCCGCCAACAGCTTGGCGAACAGGCCAAGGCCTGTGACACCTCTGCTTGGAAACTGCTGGCGATTCGCGCCGGCGAGCCCATAGTCCACAGCCAAACCCAGGAGGCCTTTGTGCCGCAGATGGCCAACATGCAGCGGGTCAATGGCCTGAGCTTCACCAAGGGCTGCTTCACCGGCCAGGAAGTGGTGGCGCGGATGCAGTATCTGGGCAAGCTCAAGCGGCGCATGTTCCGCGCCCGCCTGCACAGCAGCGAGCCGGTCAGCCCGGGGATGGAGTTGTTCTCTGCCGCCAGCACCTCCGGCCAGGGTGCCGGTCGGGTAGTGGAGGCGGCGCAGGCGGCAGCCGATCAATGGGAAATCCTCGCGGTGATGGAGATCAGCCTGAGCGAAGGGGCGATTCATCTGGGCAGTCTGCAGGGGCCCTTGCTGGAAATTCTCCCCCTGCCCTACGCAGTTGAGGAAAAATCGCAATAAAACTGCTAAATTAAGCAGGTCTTTCAATAATTGAGATGGCACAACCCATTTACATTGCGGATATGGCCCTAGCAAATTCCTTCCTCGGTCTTAAATACTTGGTGGTCGATGACTTTCCGGCCATGCGTTCGATGGTCAAGGCCATACTCCAGGGATTGGGCGTGCCTGCCGGCGACATAGACGCCGCCCACACCGGCGAGGAGGCGATGGATTTTCTCGGCCGCAACCGCTATGACGTGGTGCTTTGCGATTACAACCTCGGCCAAGGCAAAGACGGCCAGCAGGTGCTGGAGGAAGCGCGCCACCGCGGTCTTTTGGGGCTGCACTCCATCTTCATCATGATCACCGCAGAGAACACCCGCGAGATGGTGATGAGCGCGGTCGAGCATGAGCCGGACAACTACCTGTCCAAACCCTTCAACAAGGATCTGCTCAAGGCCCGCCTGACCCGCCTGTTTGATCGCAAACGTTCCTTGCAGCCGGTCAACGATGCCCTCACCAGCAACAACTATCCCAAGGCGCTGGCCCTGATCAACGCCATGATCGCGGAGAATCCGCGCAATCTGCCCGATCTGATGAAGATCAAAGCGCAGATTTCCATCAATGCCGGCCGCTACGACGATGCCCTGGCGATTTACGATCAGGCCCTGCAATCACGCGACATGGCCTGGGCGCAGTTGGGCAAGGCCAAGGTACTCTTTGCCAAGAAACAGTACGCCGAGGCCAAGGCAATGTTTCTCGCCATCATCGATGAATATCCCTTTCTC
>JADGBD010000275.1 GCA_015231665.1 Gammaproteobacteria bacterium | reverse complement strand
ACGCGAATAATCCTGGAAAGAGTTTAAATACCCAGGCTGTTAAGCCCTTCTCCCCTCAAGGGGAGAGGGAATGAGCAGTGCCCCCTTTGCGACCTTTGCGTTTCCTTGGCGTTCTTTGCGATCTTGTTTTCTGTCGGTTGGGCACACTTAGCTTGCCAACGGCTTCAGCCCTTCGCCGCAAGAAAGTCCTGAGCGAAGCGCTGCAGCACGCCGCCGGCCTGGTAGATGCTCAGCTCCTCTGCCGTGTCCAGGCGGCATTTGGCGGGGATATTCAGGCTTTCGCCATTCTTGCGCTGCATGCGGACTTTGAGTTCAGCGCCGGGGCTGGGCTGGCCGATGACGTCGAACAGCTCGCTGCCGTCGATGGCATGGGTCTGGCGCGTCTGGCCGGGGAGAAACTCCAGCGGCAGCACGCCCATGCCCACCAGGTTGGTGCGGTGGATGCGCTCGAAGCCTTCGGCGAGTATCGCCTCGACCCCGGCCAGGCGCACGCCCTTGGCGGCCCAGTCGCGGGAGGAGCCCTGGCCGTAGTCGGCGCCGGCGATGATGATCAGCGGCTGCTTGCGCTGCATGTAGGTCTCGATCGCCTCCCACATGCGCGTGACCTCGCCCTCGGGTTCGATCCGCGCCAGCGAGCCCTGGCGCACCTGGCCCTGTGCGTCGCGCACCATTTCGTTGAGCAGCTTGGGGTTGGCGAAGGTGGCGCGCTGGGCGGTGAGGTGGTCGCCGCGGTGGGTGGCGTAGGAGTTGAAGTCCTCCTCCGGCAGGCCCATGCGCGCCAGGTATTCACCGGCGGCGCTGTTGGCAAGGATGGCGTTGGACGGCGACAGGTGGTCGGTGGTGATGTTATCCCCCAGCACCGCCAGGGGGCGCAGACCCTGCAGGCTACGCTCGCCAGCGAGGGCGCCTTCCCAGTAGGGCGGGCGGCGGATGTAGGTGCTCTGCGGCCGCCAGTCGTACAGCGGGCTGATGGCCTCGGTGGCCTCGGTCTGCACGGCGAACATGGGCTCATACACCTGCTGGAACTGGGCCGGACTGACGCTGCTGCGCACCAGGGCGTCGATTTCCTCATCGCTGGGCCAGAGGTCCTTGAGGTGGATGGGGTTGCCGGCGCTATCGTTGCCGAAGCTGTCGCGCTCGATGTCGAAGCGGATACTGCCAGCCAGGGCGTAGGCCACCACCAGCGGCGGCGAGGCGAGGAAGGCCTGCTTGGCGTAGGGGTGGATGCGGCCGTCGAAGTTGCGGTTGCCAGAGAGCACGGCGGTGGCATAGAGGTCGCGCTGGATGATTTCCTGCTGGATCTGGGGATCGAGGGCGCCGCTCATGCCGTTGCAGGTGGTGCAGGCGAAGCCGACGATGCCAAAGCCCAGCGCTTCCAGTTCCCTCAGCAGCTCGGCCTTTTCCAAGTACAGCTCTACCACCTTGGAGCCGGGGGCCAGGGAGCTTTTCACCCAGGGCTGGCGTTTAAGGCCGAGGCGGTTGGCCTTCTGCGCCAGCAGGCCGGCGGCAATCAGATTGCGCGGGTTGCTGGTGTTGGTGCAGCTGGTGATGGCGGCGATGATCACCGCGCCATCGGGCATCTGCCCGGGGATCTTTTGGTAGGGCGCGGCGATCTCCCGTTCGGCCAGGGCGCTGGTGGGCAGGCGTCTATGCGGGTTGGAGGGGCCGGCCAGGTTGCGGCCGACGCTAGACAGATCGAACTGCAGCAGGCGCTCGTACTGGGCCTGACGCAGATCATCGGCCCAGAGCCCGGCCTGCTTGGCGTAGATTTCCACTAGCCTGACCTGTTCGGGCTCGCGGCCGGTGAGCTGAAGATAATCCAGGGTCTGCTGGTCGATGTAGAACATGCCCGCCGAGGCGCCGAATTCCGGCGTCATGTTGGCGATGGTGGCGCGATCCCCCAGGGTCAGGCCCTCAACGCCGGCGCCGAAGAATTCCAGGCAGGCGGAGACCACCTTTTGCTGACGCAGGAACTCGGTCAGGGCGAGGACGATATCGGTAGCGGTAATGCCCGGCTGGCGCTGGCCGATCAGCTCGACGCCGATGATGTCCGGCAGGCGCATCCAGGAGGCGCGGCCGAGCATGACGCTCTCCGCCTCCAAACCGCCGACGCCGATGGCGAACACCCCCAGGGCATCGACGTGGGGTGTGTGGCTGTCGGTGCCCACCAGACTGTCGGGGAAGGCAACGCCGTCACGGCGCTGGATCACCGGCGACATCTTCTCCAGGTTGATCTGGTGCATGATGCCGTTGCCCGGCGGGATGACGTCGATGTTCTTGAAGGCGCGCTTGGTCCAGTTGATGAAATGGAAACGGTCCTCGTTGCGCCGATCTTCAATGGCGCGGTTCTTGGCGAAGGCGTCCGGGTCGTCACCGCCACATTCCACCGCCAAGGAGTGATCGACGATCAGTTGGGTCGGCACCACCGGATTGACCTGGGCCGGATCGCCGCCGGCATCGGCAATGGCATCCCGCAGCCCGGCCAGATCGACCAGGGCGGTCTGACCGAGGATGTCGTGACAGACCACCCGCGCCGGAAACCAGGGGAAATCCCGCTCACGCTTGCGCTCGATGATCTGCTCCAGGCAAGGTTCCAAAAGCTCTGGCTCACAGCGTCGCACCAGATTCTCTGCCAGCACCCGCGAGGTATAGGGCAGGCCAGCGTAAGCCCCGGGCTTGAGCGCCTCAACTGCAGCGCGGGTATCGAAATAGTCCAGGTCAGTGCCAGGGAGGGGGGTGCGGTATTTTCTGTTCATGCTCATATTCTGTTCAGGCCTGTCTTTGGATGTCTGCGCTGGTGTTTGATCAGGATTATTCGCAATCGGTCATCGTCCAGCAACCGGCCAATCGGATTCTGGTCCGGCTGGACGGATCAGGTCATCGTGCATTTTCACCGACCCAAGCAATCTGAGGGATGGTCGATTGGTTCTTTTCGGTGCTGGTGCGGGATTGCTTCGAATTCGATGGCTCGCATAATCCTCTACAACTCCATGATCCGCAGATGAATAATCTTTTTGTCGTCATTCAGGCTGAAGTCACAATCCAGAGAAATTGGTGTTGGTCGGGATTCCAGCTTGCTGGCTAGGAACAGTGATCATTGTAGCGGTAACCAGGGGAGTAGGCGAAGCAATTGCTCTATTCAAACCACCCCCAGACGGAGCCTTGTGGCCCATGCCAGGCTGCGGCTCAGCTGCTTTGAGATGATGCCGGTGTGGCCCATGGGAAGAGTGTGGCATGGGCTGAGGTGGTTGGTCAGCGGCTGTGCCGTTGGGCGCAAAGTTCCACCAATCTCTGCGACTTGCCAACGGCGTTGCCGAATTCATTGAGGAAGCGGTGAGCGTAGTTGATGAATTGCTCAGCATCCATGCCAATGCGGC
>JADGBD010000274.1 GCA_015231665.1 Gammaproteobacteria bacterium | reverse complement strand
GGGTATGGCGGTGGACGAGATGCTCAATCTCAAGAACGTTGATCTGGCCAGCGGCAACATCGATTTTGACGGAACCGTGATCGTCGATAAGGACGTGGCCGAGGACATGCGCGTCATCGCCACCGGCGACATCTGCATCGGCGGTTTGGTGGAATCCTCTCATCTGCAGGCTGGCGGCAGCGTCTTTATCGGCAAGGGCATCATCGGTCGGCAGATTCAGGAGAGCAAAGACAGCAAGGACAGCAAGAAGGAGCCCGAGCCGGTGCAGTACGCCATGGTCATCCTGGCCGGCGGTGATATCCGCTCCACCTACGCCCAGAGCGCCGAGCTCAACAGCGGCGGCAGCGTTTACATCCAAAAATACCTGTATCACTCGCGGGTCGAGGCCGCCGACAGCCTCTGGGTCGGCAGCGACAAGATCGCCAATGGCAAGCTCATCGGCGGTGAGATCAGCGTCGGTGCCGCGGTGCAGGCGGGCACCATCGGCATGCCTTCGGCGGTGCCGATCAACATCGATCTGTCCAGCCGCATCCGCGATAGCAAGGAGCGTCAGGATGGGCTGCGCCGCGAGCTGGACCTGGCTGCGGAGTCCGAGTCAAAGCTCGCCAACCTGCTCACCAGCCTGTGGAAGCGCGGCCTTCATCTCACCGCCGAGAAGCTGCAGCGACTCAAGGATACCCATGCCGAAGACCAGCGCCGGGTCGCCGTGCTGCAGACCGATATGCGCCAGCTGGAGGCGGAGCAGGCGCAATTGATTGCGGAAATCAAGGTGGTGGCACGCAAGACCCTGCATCCCGGCGTCATCTTGCGCCTGCTCGACAAGGTCGAGCGGGTGGGCCGGGACCACAACGCGGTGGAGGTGCGGGTGACCGAGAACCTCGGCCTGGAGATCCGGCCAATCCGCAGCGCCCAGCGCCGTCAGGGCAAGATCAGCAAAACCATCAAGCACGAGGATCAGGAGTAGTTCTAATCCAGCGAATGCGGCTGCTGCCCAAACTGGGCAGACTTCTTAATTGCCGTATTTGGGATTATGCTTGGGCCATTGCCACAGGACATTGCGGGGCCCACCAGTATGCGCAGCGAGGATTCCACTGAATCGGTCGAACAGATGCAGTTGGAAATCCTCTGCGTCGATGACGAACCCCTCAACCTGATGGTGCTGGAGGACGTTCTCGCCCCCCATTACAAGCTCTACTGCGCCGCCAATGGTCAGCAGGCCCTGGAATTCCTGCAGATGTTCAAGGTGGAGCTGATCCTGCTGGACATCATCATGCCCGGCATGGACGGTTACGAGACCTGCCGGCGGATCAAAAGCAATCCCCTGACCCGCAACATCCCCGTGCTTTTCATCAGCTCTCTGCAGGAAAGCACCGAGGAGGCCTATGGCCTGAGCCTGGGGGCCGAGGACTTCATCCACAAACCCTTTGCCCAGCCGGTGGTGTTGGCACGCATCCACACCCAGCTGGAGCTGGCGCGGGCCCGCCAGCAGCTGCGCGAGCGCAACCGGCACCTGCAAACCCTGGTGGAGGAGCGCACCCGCGACCTGCTGTGGGAGAAACAGCAGGTCATAGCCGCGCAAAGCGCCACCATCACCGCCCTCTGCACCCTGGCGGAAATCCGCGATAACGAGACCGGCAATCACATCCGTCGCACCCAGAACTACATCCGCGTGCTCGCCGAGCAACTGCAGGATCACCCCCGATTCAGTGCCGAGCTCAACGAGGAGGTGATCAACCTGCTGTTTCGCTCGGCGCCGTTGCACGATATCGGCAAGGTCGCCATCCCCGATGCCATCCTGCACAAGCCGGACAAGCTCACCGTAGAGGAATGGCAGGTGATGCAGACCCATCCGGTTCACGGCCGCAATGCCATTGTTCAGGCCGAGGCGGAGATTGGCGATTCCGCCAGCTTTCTCCGCTATGCCCGCGAGATTGCCTACAGCCACCACGAGAAATGGGATGGCAGCGGTTACCCCGAGGGCCTGGCCGGCGAAGCCATACCCCTGTCGGCGCGGCTCATGGCCCTGGCGGATGTCTACGATGCCCTGATCTCCAAGCGGGTATACAAGCCCGCCTTCAGCCACGAACAATCCCTGCAGATCATCAGCGAGGGCCGCGGCAGTCACTTTGATCCGGACATGGTCGATGCCCTGCTGGCGCTGGGCGACCGCTTCAAGCAGATCGCCCTGGAGTTTCAGGACATGGAGTAGCTGGCCAAGCTTGCGGCCAACATCAGCAGAAACAAAAAGGCGGCCGAGGCCGCCTTTTTGCTGGGTTACTGTGAAACAACATTGCCACCTGCCAATCTGGGAGCTTCGAGGGCTGGCTCGGAGGCGTAAGGGGTAGCCATGTCTAACGGCAACCCCGGATTCCGCTTCACTCCATCCGGGCTACTTCTTCCTCATTCTTCTCTGCGCCCTTTGCGCTTCTTTGCGTCCTCTGCGTCCCATCGATTAGAAGAAGTTTCATGTTCTGGGGTGGTGCTGCCCGCCCCATGAGCGTTAGGCGCGAATCAGATTAACGCAGACCCTGAACGTACTGAGCCACGGCGGCGATCTCGGCATCGCTGAGCTTGCTGGCAGTGTCGCGCATCATCTTGTTGGGGTCGGTAGAGCGGCTGCCAGCGCGGTAGTCCTTGAGGGCTTTTTCCACATAGGCGGCGTGCTGGCCCTTGAGGCTGGGGAAGTTGGCTGCCGGGTTGCCGCTGCCATCCGGGCCGTGGCAAGAGGCGCAGGCGGCCAGGCCGTTGCTGCTGTTGCCGGCGCGATAGAGCAGCTGCCCCAGCTGCACCTGCTCGGCAGCGGCGGTGCCGGTGCTGCGGGTCTGGCTGGAGAAGTAGGCGGCCAGGTCGGCCATGTCCTGCTCACTCAGGGGCGCGGCCATCGGCGCCATCAGCGGGTCCTGGCGGGCGCCGCTTTTGAACTTGGTCAGCTGATCGACGATGTAGTTGCTCGCCTGGCCGGCCAGCTTGGGCCAGATCGGGTTGGCGCTGTTGCCATCGGCACCGTGACAGGCCAGACAGGTAGCGGACTTGGCCTTGCCGGCCTCGGCATCACCGGCCGCCTGGGCCGTTGCCGACAGCAGGGGCGCGGTCAGAAGAAGTGCGGCAACCAGGGGCGTGAAGTGTTTATTCATATCGATACCTGCTGTAATTCTAATATAGCCATGGAAAGTAAAACCTGTGCAGCGGGGCTGGACAGGTGTAGCGGGTTCTGGCTTGCCTGATGAACCCTGTCGCCGGAAAAATCAGGCCAGAAAATTCGCCTACTTATAGCAATTCAGCCCCTTTTGGTCAACCGCGCCATGGTTTCAAGCTAGGGTAAAAACCCACCTGATTAGCTACAAACGTCAGCAGCCCGAATTTCACGCAAACCCCGCGGGGGG
>JADGBD010000015.1:14422-17387 GCA_015231665.1 Gammaproteobacteria bacterium | reverse complement strand
TTTGCTCTGGCGATACCCTGAACTGGCGACAGGGCAGTTGCAAGCCGTAAATCGATATGGGACTGGTCTCTGCTGAGCAGGGGCCGCGGCTCAGGCTGGCGATCAGTTCAACACGGCATTGGCGGCGGGCGGCTTGAGCTGAGTGGCTGCTGCGGACATCCACCAGGCCCTGTTCGGGCAGATGCAGCAGGCCGATGAAGTCTTCGGGGCAGTGGCCATAGAGGCGGTCCTGGCGGCGCTGCAAGCGCGGGGCATCGTCCACCACCAGCTGATGGCCGCGTTGGACCAGTTCCAGCGCCAGGCGGCTCTTGCCCACGCCCGATGGGCCGCTGAGCAGCACCCCGCGGCCCTGAATCAGGACCAGGGTGGCGTGGATTTCATGATCGGGCAGGAGTTGCAGAATAGGTTGCCAATAGGCGAATCAGCTCGCCAGCAGTCGCGCCAGCACCTGCTCCACTTGGGTGGCCTGACGCAGGTCGCTGCAGAGTTGGGCATCGCGGAACAGGCCCGCGAGACGGGCGAGGAGTTGCAGATGGGCTTGGGTGGCCTCGCTGGGGACCAGCAGGGCGAAGATCAGATCGACCGGGGCGCCATCGACTGCGCCGAAATCGACCCCCTGGGCCAGGCGGACAAAGCCGCCGCGGGCCTCGCTCAGGCCCTGGACCCGGGCATGGGGCAGGGCTATGCCCTGGCCCATGCCGGTACTGCCGAGACGCTCACGCTCCAGCAGCTGATCGAAGACGGTGCGGCTATCTTCAGTGTCTGAGTGCAACAGCTCGGCGAGCAACTCCAGCACGCGCTTTTTGCTGCTCGCCTCCACATCCAGGGCGATACGCTGTTGGATCAGGAAGTTTTCCGGGAACACCGTCCAGTCCTCAGCTTACTGGGCGCGGTGGGCGGCGCCGCGGCGATCCTGTATCTTTTCCTTGTGTTTGATCACCTGTCGATCCAGCTTGTCGACCAGCAGGTCGATGGCGGCGTACATGTCCTCATGGATGCAATCGGCGAAGATGTTGGCGCCGTTGAGGTGGATGGTGGATTCCGCCTTTTGCTGCAGCTTTTCCACCGAGAGGATGACGTGGACATCAAGGACATGATCGAAATGACGCTCAAGTCGCTCGAATTTGCTGTCAACGTAGTCGCGCATGGAATCGGTGACGTCTACATGGTGACCGGTAACTTTGATTTGCATGGTTTACTCCTTGGTTAATGAGTCTCGTTCGGCCCGGCAGCCCTGCCTTACCCGAACCAGGGAGGTGAGGTTCACCCCCCGCTTTGACCCGGCTAAGGCGCCGGGGTGCCATAGTGCCGCCAGCGGATCGGTGCTGCCGGCAAAAGCCTTTGCTACATCAATCGCTTGCGCTCGTTCGACGGGGCAATGCCGAGGGCCTCGCGGTATTTGGCGACGGTGCGCCGGGCGACATTGATGCCCTGGTCCTCGAGGATTGCGGCGAGCTTGCTGTCGCTTAGGGGCTTTTTCGGGTTCTCCGCCGCCACCAGCTTTTTGATCAAGGCACGGATGGCGGTGGCGGAGCACTCGCCGCCGGCGCTGGTGCTGACGTGGCTGGAGAAGAAGTACTTGAATTCGAAGGTGCCCCGCGGGCTGTAGAGGTACTTCTGCGTGGTCACCCGGGAGATGGTGGATTCGTGCATCTCCAGTTGTTCGGCGATATCGCGCAGTACCAGCGGTTTCATCGCCTCCTCGCCGTAATCGAAGAAGGCGCGTTGGTGCTCGACAATGCTGGTGGCCACCCGCAGCAGGGTATCGTGACGGCTCTGCAGGCTTTTCAGCAGCCAGCGGGCCTCCTGCAGATGATTGCGCAGGAAGGTGTTGTCATCGCTGCTGTCGGCGCGCTTGACCAGACCGGCGTAGTCGTTGTTGATCCGCAGCCGGGGCATGGCCTCGGGGTTCATTTCCACGTGCCACTGACCGTTGCGCTTGCTCACCACCACGTCGGGGATCACATATTGCGGCGCCTCATCAGCCACCAGCACCCCAGGGCGGGGGGCGAGGGAGCGGATCAGGTGCATGATGGCCAGCAGGGTGGCATCGTCCACCTTGAGCTTGCGCCGAATCTGCGCCCGCTCCTGGGCGGCGAGCAGATCGAAATGATCGCGCACCAGACTCAGGGCTTGGGCCAGATGGGGGGTGTCTGCCGGCAGCTGCTTGAGCTGCAGGAGCAGACATTCCTGCGGGCCGCGCGCGCCCACGCCGGGGGGGTCGAAGGCCTGGATGCGGTGCAGCACCGCCTCGACCTCGTCTAGCTGCACCGGGTCGTCGCCATCGCTGAGGCCCTGGCAGATCTCTTCCAGGGGGGTGGTCAGGTAGCCGTCCTCGCTGATGGAGTCGATCAGGGCGGTGGCGATGATGCGGTCGGTGTCGCTAAAGGGGGTGAGGTTGAGTTGCCACATGAGGTGGTCGTAGAGAGTGGTGGCCTGGCTGCGCTGGGCGAGGAAATCGGCATCGCCATCGCCGCCGCTGACCTGCTCCCGCGGGCCGGTGATGGGCGATTCATAGACCGAATCCCAGTCCGCGTCCATCGGCAGCTCATCGGGCATCTGCTCGCTGTCGGCACGCACCTCGCCGTCCTGGGATTCATCCAGCGCGGCCGATGGCGCCGCCATTTGCGGCTCCGGCAACTCAGGCCCGGCGCTGGGCTCGCTCTCATCGAGCTCCAGCATGGGGTTGCTCTCCACCGCCTCCTGCATTTCCTCGCGCAAGTCGAGCACAGACAGCTGCAACAGACGTATCGCCTGCTGTAACTGGGGCGTCATGGTGAGTTGTTGGCCGAGGCGAAGCTGTAGGGATTGCTTCATGTAATCAGGACTGTAGTCTGCTCTGGTATGTTATTTGTATGTCCGTTAAGCCAATTCTAGCGCAAAAATTTCCTTGTCGAGCACTATCTAATTTGTACCATTATTTCAATAAGTTGCCACAGAATATTGCGCCAGCCCACGAGTCCCG
>JADGBD010000015.1:0-14322 GCA_015231665.1 Gammaproteobacteria bacterium | reverse complement strand
CGAGTCCCGGGTCTCGAAGCAGCCAAGCAATCTTGCCTGTTTCAGGCTGGCCCTGCTCGCCCATCTTCGTCAGTTCAGCTACATCCGAAAATGCTCGCCGAGATAAACCGAGCGCACCGCCTCGTTGTCGAGGATATGCTCGGGGGTGCCCTCGGCCAGCACCGCGCCCTCGCTGACGATATAGGCCCGATTACAGATGCCGAGGGTCTCGCGCACATTGTGGTCGGTGATGAGGATGCCGATGCGCCGCTCCGCCAGGCCGCGAATGATGCGCTGAATCTCCACCACCGAGATCGGATCGACCCCGGCGAAGGGCTCGTCGAGGAGGATGAAGCGCGGCTCCACTGCCAGCGCCCGGGCAATCTCCAGGCGCCGGCGCTCACCGCCGGAGAGGCTCATGGCCAGGTTGTCCGCCAGGTGGCCCAGCCCCAAGTCGTCCAGCAGGGTATCGCACAGGCGCGGCAGCTCGGCGCGCTGCAGGTCGGCGCGGGTCTGCAGGATCGCGAGGATGTTGTCGCGGGCGCTGAGCTTGCGGAAGATCGAGGGCTCCTGCGCCAGATAGCTCAGGCCCAGGCGGGCACGGCCGTGCATGGGCAGGCGGGTGATGTCTTGATCATCCAGCCAGACCTTGCCATCGTCCACCGGGATCAGCCCCACCACCATGTAGAAGCTGGTGGTCTTGCCCGCGCCGTTGGGGCCGAGCAGGCCCACCACCTCGCCGCTGTGCAGCTCGAAACCGAAGCCCCTGACCACCTGGCGGCCCTTGAAGGCCTTGGTCAGGCCGTTGGCGGCGAGCACCGCCACTAGGGGGCGTCCTTGTCTTTCTTCGACTGGATCACCATCCGCACCCGCTCCTTGCCCTTGGCCGATGCGCCGCCCTTGACCAGGGAGCTCACCCGGTCGTAGGTGATGCGGTCGGTGCGCACGGTATCGCCCTCCTGGGAGAGGAAGGCGTTGCCGATGAGGTGGAGGAATTCGCTGTTGTCGTCGTACTCGATGCGATCGGCATGGCCCTTGACCAGCTCGCCGGGCTTGCCGTCGATCTCCTGCTGGAAGCGCGCCGGCCGGCCGGTGGCGACGAAGCGGTTGGTTACCGGGTCGGCCCCCAGCTCCTTGACCTCGAGACGGTCGCCGCTGACGCGGATGCTGCCCTGGGTGACCAGGACATTGCCGGTAAAGATGCGGGTGCGGCTGGCATCATCGATATCGGCGCTGTCCGATTCGAGATTGACCGGCTGGTCGGCATCGGATTTCAGCGCCCACAGGGGTTGGGCGCAGAGCCAGAGCGCCAACAGGCCGATGATTTTACTCTGAAACAGCCGTGGCAACTGACGAGTCCCGAGTCCCGCGTCCCGAGTCCCGCAGCCGCCGAGAGATGTTTCATGTTCCGGGGTGGTGCTGTCCGCCCCATGAGCCTTAGTCTTGCGGTTCAAAGCGCCCCCTCACTTGGGATAGAAATTTCAGCCGGGTCTCGGGTTCGAGCCACAGCTGCATGCCAATGGATTCCACCTGATCCCGGTCGGTCACCAGATACACCGGCTGGTCGGTCTCGGCGTAGTCCGGTTGCCGTTTCAGGTGTAGCTCGCTGGTGACCATGTGATAGGGGCTGTTGACCCCATCGGCCTCGCGATCGACAAACACCTGGCCGCGAAACCAGACATCCTTGCGATCGCCCGAGATCCAGCCGCTGTTGGCGCGCAGGCTCCAGGGCGGCAGGCCCGGGTCGAAGATGAGCATCTGCGGCTGGGTCAGGTGCAGGCTGTCATCGGCGGCGTAGTGTTCCATCCGCTGGGTTTGCAGGCGCCGCTTGGGCTTGCCCTGGGCATCGAACTCGATGGTCAGCAGGTTCTCGGCGTAATAATCCGGTTTGGTGTCTGGGCCATCGCCACGCAACCGCGCCTCCTGATCCTGGCTCAGCCACCAGCTGGCCAGGGCCAGGCCCAGCAGGGTCAGGGTCAGCAGAACGCGCTGGGATGACATGGTTTAGCCTAACCCAGCAAAGCCGGCAGCAAAAATCGGAACGCAAAGAACGCAAAGGCGGCGCAAAGAACGCAAAGAGTTAGCAGGTTGCCAATCTGTAGCCCGGATGCAGCGAAGCGGAATCCGGGGTTGAAAGGACAGCGGGGTTGCCATTTTGTTCAGGATCGACCTTAAGCCAGATAACGACGCATCTCGTCATCGAACAGGCCGCGGCCGCGCAGCAGCAGCTCGCACACCTCCCGTGCCGCGCCGCGACCGCCGGGGTTGCGGGTGCGCCAGTGGGCGCGCTCGCAAACCAGCTCATGGGCATCGGCCACGGCAATCGCCAGGCCGACACGGATCATCACCGGCAGATCCACCACATCGTCGCCGACATAGGCGATCTGCTCGTCCGCCAGCCCCAACTCGGCCTTCATCCGCTCATAGGCCGGCAGCTTGTCGCGCTGGCCCTGATACACCTGGGTCACCCCCAGGCTTTGCATGCGGATGCTCACCACCTCCGAGGTGCGGCCGGTAATGATGCCGATCTTGATGCCGCTCTCCCGCAGCATAACCATGCCGTGGCCGTCCTTGGAGTTGAACGCTTTGTACTCCTGACCGTCATCGCCATAAAACAGGCTGCCGTCGGTCAGCACCCCGTCCACGTCAAAGATCACCAACTCGATCTTGGCGGCTTTTTCCAATATGTCCTGCATGGGTTACCTCTTTGGGTTCAACGGCGCTTAGGGTTTGACGAGCGCTTTGCGGGTTTCAGCATAACTTCACACTTCGAACTTCAGACTTCAAACTTCATTAGACCACCCCGGCCCGCAGCAGATCGTGCATGTTGAGGGCGCCGATCAGTCGGCCCTGGTCATCGGCCACCAGCAGGGCATTGATCTTGCGGCTTTCCATCAGCTGCAAGGCTGCGGCCGCCAGGCTGTCCTGGGGCAGGGTGACGCAGCCGGGGGTCATCACCTCGGCAATCCCCACCTGATGGATGTCCAGACCCTGATCCAGGGTGCGGCGCAGGTCGCCATCGGTGTAGATGCCGAGGATGGATTCATTTTCGTCCACCACGGCGGTCATGCCCAGCCCCTTGCGGGTCATTTCCAGCAGCGCCTGATTGAGGCTGGCGCTGTGCAGCACCCTGGGGATGGCCTCACCGCTGCGCATGATGTCCTTGACGTGCAGCAGCAGGCGCCGACCCAGGCTGCCGCCGGGGTGGGAGCGGGCGAAATCCTCCTCGGTGAAGCCACGGGCCTCCAGCAGGGCGATGGCCAGGGCATCACCCATGGCCAGGGTCGCGGTGGTGCTGGAGGTGGGCGCCAGCCCCAGCGGGCAGGCCTCCTTTTCGACGCTGACATCCAGATGCACATCGGCCTCGCGCGCCAGGTTGGACTCGGGATTGCCGGTGAGGGCAATCAGGGGCGCGCCCAGGCGCTTGATCAGCGGCAGAATGGTGAGAATCTCCGCGGTTTCGCCGGAATTGGACAGGGCAACGACCACGTCCTTGTCGGTAATCATCCCCAGATCGCCGTGACTGGCCTCACCGGGGTGGACAAAAAACGCCGGCGTGCCGGTGCTTGCCAGGGTGGCGGCGATCTTGTTGCCGATATGCCCGGACTTGCCCATGCCGGTGACTATGACCCGGCCGGGGCAATTGAGCATGAAATGGCAGGCGCGCTCGAAATCCGCGCCGATGCGCTCCTCCAATGCAGCCACGCAGCTGGCCTCATGGCGGATCACGGCGGTGCCGAGGGTGCAAAAATCATGCGACTGATCAGGATTCAACTCAATTCCTCAGTTAAGCTACAGCTGTGGCTCTGTGGCTAAATGCTTTATTACAAGTTATCTCTGCGCTCTCCGCGCTTCTTCGGGTCCTCCGCGTCCTATCAGCCGACACCAGCCACGCTGAAATAGAGCAGCAACTGATAACCGGCGAAGCAGCATAGCAGCAGAAATCCCTCCCAGCGATTGATATCGCCTCGATCGCTGCGGTGGTAGCCGAAGATCAGCACGGCGATGGTCAGGGCGAGCATCACCGGCACGTCCCGGCTGAAGGCCTCGGCATCGAAGCCGCCGGGGGCGATCAGGCCGGGCACCGGCAGCACCGTCAGCAGGTTGAAGATATTCGAGCCGATGACGTTGCCGATGGCAATTTCATGCTCCCCCTTGAGGGCGCTGGTGACGCTGGCGGCCAGTTCCGGCAGGCTGGTGCCGATGGCAACAATGGTCAGGCCGATCACCAGATCGCTCACCCCCATGGCAGTGGCAATATTGACCGCGCCCCAGACCAGCAGCCGGGAGCCCAGCAGCAGGCCGACCAGACCGATGATGAACAGCCCGCTGGCCTTGCCCATGCCGCCGTTGTCGCCGATTTCCTCGGCAAACTCCACCGCCAGGATATCGCTGCCGGCGCGATCCTGCAGGGCAAAGCGGGCGAGCAGGGCCAGCACCAGGCCAAAGGCCCCGAGCAGGACCAGTCCATCGAGGCGCGACAGGTGCAGGTCCATCATCAGCGCCGCTGCCAGCAAGCTGACCCCGAGCATGATCGGATACTCCCGCCGCAGAATCCGCGAGTGCACGCTCAGGGGCGTGACCAGGGCGGTGAAACCCAGGATCAGGCCGATGTTGGCGATGTTTGAGCCAATCGCATTGCCGATGGCCATCCCGGTATTGCCCTGCCAAGAGGCCATCACGGATACCAGAATCTCCGGCGCCGAGGTGCCCAGGCCCACAATGGTCAGGCCAATGAGCAGGGGCGACACCCCGAGGTGGCGGGCAATCGCCGCAGCGCCGTTGATAAACCGCTCGGCGCCCCAGATCAGCAGCACAAATCCCGCCACAATGGCGGCAATATCCAGTAAATAGTCCATCGCGCAGGGGGCCTGAATGGGTGAAAATGCCCCATTCTTTCAAAATCCCGCCAGATAGCAACCGGCTTGACCTGGCAGAAGGACGCAGAGGGCGCAAAGTAGCACAGAGAGCGAGGAGGTTTCAGAGTGGAAATTGGATGGTTACTGAAGTAACTACTCAGGCGGTTAATTCGACTTTGTTAAATGCCATTAACCTATTTTCCTCTGTTAAGCCGACGACATCAGTGCAATCGAGGGTGTAGGAAGGACGCCAGAAGCCGGTTTAGCCTGTGCAGTAGCGCCCCCCATAAACAGAAAAGCCCCGCATCCTGCGGGGCTGGAATCGCCGGCTTGGTTGGCTAAGTGTCCTTGCGCCTCCTGGCGATAATGCTGTCCTGTCCTCCTCTCCCGGCGCTCCTGCGATTTGGTGTTCCCTGTAATCCTTGATTCGGCGACAGCTGCATTATGGTCCTTGCCAGCGGCCCGAGGAATAGGCCTAGGCCTACATGGCTGTAGGCCTAGGCCTACATGGCACTGGTATTTTCGATCTATGCATAAATCAGGATTATGGATTGACTCAATCCTCCACCTCTTCCCAGCCGGTGATCATCGCCTTTAGGTGCGCGCCCGGGGTATGGCCGGTGGTCCCCAGATAGACATGGGCGATGAGGAAGATCAGCATCATGAAGGCGCCCAGGGTGTGTAGCACCGCCACCCAGCTGAGCGACAGCCAGCCCAGACCCCAGTCATTCCAGGAGCCGTAGAACATGTACAGCAGGCCGCTGATCCAGAGCAGCGGATTGATGATCAGCTTGACCAGCAGATAGGCCAGACGCTGCAGCGGGTTGTGCTTGCGCAGTTGGGTCTGGCGGAAGGGGTGCGGGGCATGGGTGAAGATGCCGCTGAGGTAGTAGCGCAGCATATCCAGCGCCTTGTCCAGGGTGGGGATGTACTGGCGCCACTCGCCGGTGGTGAAGTGCCAGAAGATGGCAAAGATCCAGAGGGTGATCAGGGCCCAGGCGGCGGTGGTGTGGTATTCCGCCGCTGCGGCAAAGCCGAACAGGCTGTAGCTGCCGTGCACCTCGAAGCCGGTGACCAGCATGAACAGGATCAGTGCCGCCTGCGACCAGTGCCAGAAGCGCTCGAAGCGTTTGAAGATATAGATGCGTTGGCTCATGTCGTTAGCCTCTCTTGCTCATGAAGATGCGGATGGCGCCGTGGATCAGTACCGCTAACAGGGTCAGCAGGGCCAGGGTCCAGGCGATTTTATCCAACCAGGGCAGGCCATCGCGGCCGGGGATGTAAACCCCCTCGATGCCCGCCATGCGCCCCGATTTGCTGTGGCACTCGGCGCAGTCGAGGGCCTTTTCCTTGGGCGCCACCATGTGGGTGATGGGCCAGCTGTACTCGGTCTCGACAAAGCCAAACTCACCGCTGAAGGTCTTGTCCCGCGAGGCCAGGCCGGCCTTGAGGGCATTGTTCCAGTCGAAGTTCTTCCAGTAGGCATCATCGTCCTTGCCGAACAGGTGCGGCGTGGCGAGGATTTTGTGCTGCTTGTCGTAGGGCTGCTTGCCGCGCATCACTTTGAAAGGCCAGATGCGTGACTTGGGGTCATCGGCACTGCCCTTGATCCGGTTGATCGGCACCACGCCATTGGGGTCGATGACATCATCGATCAGGGTGTACTGGATCTCGCCATCAAACCAGCGGTATTCCGGCACCACGTTCTCTTCCCAGACAAAGTCACCCTTTTGGGTATCGTAGGTGTCGTAGCCGTCAGCATCCTTGATCTTGAAGGGCTTGCCTTCGGCATTCTTCTTACCGGCGGTGGACCAGTCCCACCAGGTCTTGGTCTTGACCCCACCGCGGGCGTACTCGGGCACATGGCAGGTGACGCAGGCCAGGCGCTTGCTGTGCTGATTGAGGCGATCGGCGGCCTCGGCCTTGTGCGGCTGGGGGCTGTGGCAGGACTCACAGGTGGCGCGGTTTTGGTCGGCCTGACCGGGCACTACCACGCCGCGATCATCGCTGGCCTTGGGCGCATAGCGACTGCCCGCCACCTCATGGCTGCCAGTGGTGTGGCAGGTCTGGCAGCTGAAGTTCAGGCCATCCTTATCCATGTGCACGTCCAGATCCTTGTTCGGCTTGGCCATGGAGGAATCCAGATGGCCGTGCTTGACCCCATCGCCACCGCCACCGTAGAAGTGGCAGGCGCCGCAATTATCCCGGCCGGGGCTGCCCACCGCCTGGGCGATCTTTTGCAAATCCGGCGGCTGGCGCATCTTACCCGACTTGGGCGGCCACTCCTGGGGCTCGTAGTTGGGATGGCCAGCGCCGGTGGGAAATTTCTTGTAGCCGCCGGTGGTGTCATGGCAAGCCAGGCAGTCCACGTGGGTCTCGGAGGTCAGATCGAAGCTGTCGTCTTTCCAGCCGTAACCGATGTGGCAACTGGTGCAACGGGGCCAGTTGCTCGCCGTGGCGATGCAGAAGTTATTGATCACATTGCGCTTGCCCAGGGTCTGGCCGGTGAGCTCATTGCGAAAGGCCCAGGTCCAGTGGGTGGTCTTGTGCAACTGCTTGGCGGCCTCCGTGTGGCAGCCCAGGCAGGCCTTGGTGACCTCGGGCCCGGTGGCGAAGGGCTGCTGCAGTTCCTTGAACTTGCTGTGATCGGCGGTGGACTTCTGCCCCTCGGCGGCAGCCCACAGGGGACCCATGATCCCGAGCAGAAGCGCGTACAAGAGGCAGTGCAAGATCAGGCGGGCGGGGGCGTATCGACTGGCTTTCATGGTATCTCCCTGAGTTAATAGCGATTTGACGCTGTGGCCAAGTCTAGTCCAAGAGCGCCCCAATGTATCCGGTGAGAATACGGAATTGACACTTATCAATGATCTGGATCAATTTTTAGTGAAATAACCCTTTGGCAGAGGGCTCATGGTCGCTTCGGGGATCTGGCATCGGGACCTGGGATTGGACTGCTACCCTCTCCCAAAGAGAGAGGGAACAAACCAGCGCTTCGCGAATTTCACAGTAAAAAACCAGCGCTTGGCACCGATTGCGGACCTGCTCCATGGCGCATTTTTGTGCACTGCACCTATGATTTTTAAGCAAAAATTTTGCTTTTGTCACTGCTGTTTCACCTCCGGCGGAGTAGAATGCCCGCTTTCTTGCCTTGACCGTCTGAAGGAGAATCTGCATGACCCAAGGGGATATGACCCATCAGCCCGAGCTGACCCAGACCCATCTGGGCACAGGCGCTCTGCGCAGCCGCCGCCCGATCTATCAGGATTCCCTGCCGCCGTGCAACGATGCCTGCCCTGCCGGGGAGAACATCCAGGCCTGGCTGGACCTGGCCCAAGCCGGCAAGTTCGAGGCCGCCTGGCAGAAGCTGATCGAGGAAAACCCCCTGCCGGCGGTACATGGCCGGGTCTGCTACCACCCCTGCGAGTCGGCCTGTAACCGCAACTTCACCGATACCAGCGTCTCCATTCACGCGGTGGAGCGCTTCCTCGGCGACATGGCGCTGCAGGAGGGCTGGACCCCGCGCTTCGAGCCCAAGCCCGGCGGTCGTCGGGTGCTCATCGTCGGTGCCGGCCCCAGCGGCCTGGCGGCGGCCTATCACCTCACCCGCCTGGGTCACCAGGTCGAGATCCGCGATGCCCGCTCGGTGGCCGGCGGCATGATCAGCGTCGGCATTCCCAGCTACCGCATGCCGCGGGCCGAGCTGCAGGCGGAGATCGACCGCATCATCGCCATGGGGGTGAAGATCAGCCTCAATCACCGGGTCGAAGACCTCACCGCGGAGATGGCCGAGGGTGATTTCGCTGCCGTCTTTGTCGCCGTCGGCGCCCATATCAGCAAGAAGATCGACATCCCCAACCGCGATGCCAGCCGCATCGTCGATGCCGTGTCCTATCTGGACAAGGCCAACAGCAACCAGCCCCTGCTGCTGGGGCGCAAGGTCACCGTTTATGGCGGCGGCAACACCGCCATGGATGCGGCGCGTACTGCCAAGCGCCTGGGCGCCAGCGAGGCGGTGGTGGTGTATAGGCGTGATCGCAAGTCCATGCCGGCGCACGATTTCGAGGTGCAGGAGGCGCTGGAGGAAGGCATAGAGTTCAAGTGGCTGCACACCATCACCGAGGTGGGCGAGGGGCAGATGACCATCGAGGTGATGGAGCTGGACGAGCAGGGCCAGCCCAAGCCTACCGGCCGCTTCGAAACCCTGGATTCGGATGCGGTGATCCTCGCCGTGGGCCAGGAGAGCGATACCGACTTCTTACGCGGCATCGACGGCATCGCCTTCAAGCGCGACGGTACGGTGATTGTCGGCAACGACATGATGACCGGCCATGAGGGCATCTTCGCTGGCGGTGATACGGTGCCCGGTGACCGCTCGGTGACCATCGCCACCGGCCACGGCAAGCGTGCCGCTCGCTATATCGACGGCTGGCTGCGCGGCGAGCCCTTCAGCTACCCCAAGCGCCACCCGCTGGTGGACCACAACATGATCCACCTCTGGTACCGCACCGACGCGCCCCAGGTGGAACAGCAGCATCTGGAGGGCGAAGAACGCTCCCACAGCTTTGAGGAAATCGTCCAGGGCATCAGCGCCGAGCAGGCCCTGTTTGAGGCGCGGCGCTGTTTCTCCTGCGGCAACTGCTTTGAGTGCGATGGCTGCTACGGCTCCTGTCCGGAAGACGCCATCATCAAGCTTGGCCGCGGCAAGCGTTACCGCTTTGACTTCGAACGCTGCACCGGCTGCGCCGTCTGCTTCGAGCAATGCCCCTGCCACGCCATTGAAATGATCCCCGAGCCCGATGCCAGCGCGGCTTCCCTGAGCGGAGAACAGACCCATGCCTAAGACACCCCAGGTCGCCACCATCGACGGCAACGAGGCCGTAGCCCATGTGGCCTATCGCGTCAGCCAGGTCTGTTCCATCTACCCGATCACGCCCTCGTCCACCATGGCCGAGCTGGCGGACCTCTGGGCCTCCAAGGGCATCCGCAACATCTGGGGGCAGATCCCCGATGTGATGGAAATGCAGAGCGAGGCCGGTGCCGCCGGCACCCTCCACGGTGCCCTCCAGACCGGCGCCCTGAGCACCACCTTCACCGCCTCGCAGGGGCTGATGCTGATGCTGCCGAACATGTACAAGATCGCCGGCGAGCTGACCCCGGCGGTGTTTCATGTGGCCGCCCGCGCCCTGGCGGCGCAGGGGCTGTCCATCTTCGGCGACCATCAGGACGTGATGGCGGCGCGCAGCACGGGCTTCGCCCAACTCGCCTCAAGCTCGGTGCAGGAGGCCCACGACCTGGCCCTGATTGCCCATGCCGCCACCCTGGAGGCGCGCATTCCTTTCATTCACTTCTTCGATGGCTTCCGCACCAGCCATGAGGTCAACAAGCTGGAGCTGATCCGCGATGACCAGATTCGCACCCTGATCAAGGAAGATCTGGTGCTGGCCCACCGCGAGCGCGCGCTCAACCCCAACAAACCCTTCATCCGCGGCACGGCGCAGAACCCGGATGTGTATTTCCAGGGCCGCGAGAGCGTCAACCCCTTCTATGCCGCCACCCCGGGCATAGTGCAGCACACCATGGACGAGTTCGCCGGCCTTACCGGGCGCCAGTATCATCTGTTTGAATACGCCGGTGTGGCAGATGCCGAGCGGGTGCTGATCATCATGGGCTCGGGTTTTGAGACCGTCGCCACCACCCTGGAGGCGCTCAACGCCCAGGGCGCCAAGCTCGGCGCGATCAATGTCCACCTGTTCCGCCCCTTCTCTACCGAGCATCTCCTCGCCGCGCTGCCGGCAACGGTCAAGGCGATTGCGGTACTGGATCGCACCAAGGAGCCCGGCGCCAGCGGCGAGCCCCTGTATCAGGATGTCTCCACCAGCCTGTTTGCCGCCTACAACAGCGGCCAGTTGGCGCAGCTGCCCAAGGTCATCGGCGGCCGCTATGGTCTGTCATCCAAGGAATTCACCCCCGGCATGGTCAAGGCGGTGTTCGATGAGCTGGTCAAGGCCCAGCCGAAGAACGGCTTTACCATCGGCATCAATGATGATGTCAGCCACAGCAGCTTGGCGTTCGATGCCGATTTCAACATCGAATCCCCCCAGGTCACCCGCGCCCTGTTCTACGGCCTCGGAGCCGATGGCACCGTCGGCGCCAACAAGAACAGCATCAAGATCATCGGTGAGAACACGCCCCTGTTCGCCCAGGGCTATTTTGTCTATGACTCGAAGAAATCCGGCTCCCAGACCGTGTCCCACCTGCGCTTTGGCCCCAAGCCGATCCAGGCGCCCTACCTGATCCAGCAGGCCGGCTTCATCGCCTGCCATCAGTTCAACTTCGTCTACCAGCGCAATCTGCTCAAAGAGGCCGTGGAGGGCGCGGTGTTCCTGCTCAACAGCCCCTTCGGCCCGGATCAGGTGTGGGACCAGCTGCCGCGGCCGCTGCAGCAGAGCCTGATCGAGCGCAAGATTCGCTTCTATGTGATCGATGCCGATACCGTTGCCCAAGGCGCGGGCATGGGCCGGCGCATCAACACCATCATGCAGACCTGCTTCTTCGCCCTCTCCGGCGTGCTGCCGCGGGATGAGGCCATAGCCGCGATCAAGCACGCCATCGAGAAGACCTATTACCGCAAGGGTGCCGAGGTGGTGCAGAAGAACTTCGCCGCGGTGGATGCGGCCCTGGATCACCTGCATCAGGTGCCCCTGCCAGATCGGGCCAGCAGCCTGCGCGAGTTCAACATCGTCGTCCCCAGCCAGGCGCCGGGCTTTGTCCAGGAGGTAACGGCGATGATGATGGCCGGCCGCGGCGACGAGCTGCCGGTGAGCAAGCTGCCCAACGACGGCACCTACCCCAGCGGCACCACCCGCTGGGAGAAGCGCAACATCTCCGACAGCGTGCCCGAGTGGCGGCCGGAGCTGTGCATCCAGTGCGGCAACTGTAGCTTTGTCTGCCCCCACAGTGTCATCCGCGCCCGTTTCTACAACGAAAGCGAACTGGTCAATGCCCCGGCGGAATTCCCCTCGGCGCCGATGAGCGCCCGCGGCTTCCCCGAGACCCGCTACACCCTGCAGATCTACCTGGAAGACTGCACCGGCTGCACCCTTTGTGTCGAGGCCTGCCCGGCCCACGACCCTCAGGACGCCGACACCAAGGCGATCAACATGGTAGCCAAGGCGCCGATTCTGGAGCAGGGGCAGGAGAACGTGCGCTTCTTCGAATCGCTCAAGCACATCCCCCGCGCCCGGGTGGATTTCTCCTCGGTGCGCGGCGCCCAGTTCCTCACCCCGCTGTTCGAGTTCTCCGGCGCCTGTGCCGGCTGCGGCGAGACGCCTTACGTCAAGCTCCTCAGCCAGCTGTTCGGCCCGCGTCTGCTGGTGGCCAACGCCACCGGCTGCTCGTCGATCTACGGCGGCAACCTGCCCACCACTCCCTGGACGGTGAACGAGGAGGGCCACGGCCCGGCCTGGTCCAACAGCCTGTTCGAGGACAACGCCGAATTTGGCCTGGGCATGCGCATCGCCGCCGACCATCACACCCTGATGGCGCGGGAATACCTCAAGGAGCTGGAGCGACATTTCGCCCCCGAGTTCGTTCAGGCGATTCTCGACTCCAAGCAGCTGCTGGGTTCGGACATCCGCGCCCAGCGCCTGCGGGTGGATGAGCTCAGGCAGCGCCTGGCGCAGATCGAAAATGGCGATCAGGTGCGCGCCGAGGAACTGCTCTCCATCGCCGATTATCTGGTGCGCCGCAGCGTCTGGCTGGTGGGCGGTGACGGCTGGGCCTACGACATCGGCTCCGGCGGGCTGGACCATGTGCTCGCCTCCGGCCGCAACGTCAACGTCCTGGTGCTGGACACCGAGGTCTATTCCAACACCGGCGGGCAGATGTCCAAGGCCACGCCGCTGGGTGCCTCGGCCAAGTTCGCCGCCGCCGGCAAGCGCGTCGGCAACAAGGACATGGTGATGCAGGCCATCTCCTACGGCAACGTCTATGTCGCCCGCGTTGCCATGGGCGCCAACCCGCAGCAGACCCTGCAGGCCATGCGCGAGGCGGAGGAATATCCGGGACCCTCGCTGATTCTGGCCTACAGCCACTGCATCGCCCACGGCTACGACCTGAGCAAGGGGCTGGAGCAGCAGAGCCTGGCGGTGGCCAGCGGTTACTGGCCGCTGATCCGCTACAACCCGGAACTGCGCAAGGTGGGCGAGCGCCCCTTCATCCTCGACTCACCCCGGCCGACGGTGAAACTCAAGGACTACGCCTACAACGAGATGCGCTACAAGATCCTCACCAAGACCAACCCGAACGAGGCCGAGCATCTGATGAAGGTAGCCCAGGAACTGGTGGACCTGCGCTGGGAGAACTACGAATACCTCTCCCGCCAGCAGTCATCCAAGTTCCAGCCGGCAGCGTAAAAAAGTTTGAAGAGGGAAGTTTGAAGGGTGAACCTCGGCAAAGCTGGAACCAAAGAGGACGCAGAGATCGCGAAGAAGCGCAGAGAACGCGGAGGGCTAATTTTTTCTTCACCCTCGAATAACTTCACAACTCTGCGCTCTCCGCGCTCCTTTGCGTGCTCTGCGTCCTAAATTGCCGACATTATGTTCAGCTTTTCGTTGGTAAGGAACTGATGTCGCAGGTGACTGAGCATCTCGTCGGGCAGATCAGCGCAATGATCAGCCAGCGCAGCGGGGTCGAATTTCGCCCCCGCCAAACTCAGCCTCTGGGTGGTGGTTGCATCAATCAGGCGCTGATGCTCAGCGATGGCACAAGCCGCTGGTTCGTCAAGCTCAACCGTGCCGAGCGTTTGGAGATGTTCGAGGCCGAGGCGGCTGGGCTCGAGGCCCTGGCGGCAACCGGCGCCATCCGCGTGCCGCAGCCGCTGGGTGCCGGCGTGGCGGGGGAGCAGAGCTTTTTGGTGCTGGAATACCTGGAGCTGGGTGGCCGCGGTGATGCCGCCGAGGCGGGGCGGCAGCTGGCAGAGCTGCACCGCCATCAGGCCGAGGCCTTTGGCTGGCAGCGGGATAACTGCATCGGCTCCACCCCTCAGATCAATACCTGGCAGGCGAGCTGGATCGACTTCTGGCGGGAGCAGCGCCTGGACTTTCAGCTGCAACTGCTCAAGCGCAACGGCCTGGCCAGCGGCCGCTTGCTCAGCGATGCCCAAATCCTGGTGCAACAACTGCCGGCCTTACTGACCCACAACCCCGCACCCTCGCTGCTGCACGGGGATCTCTGGGGCGGCAATCTGGCCTATGCTGCCGAGGGCGCGCCGGTCATCTTCGACCCGGCGGTGTACTACGGCGACCGCGAGGCAGACATCGCCATGACCGAGCTGTTCGGTGGTTTCCCCCAGGCCTTTTATACCGCCTACAACCAGGCCTGGCCGCTGGATGCGGGCTATCCCAGGCGCAAGACCCTGTATAACCTCTATCACATCCTCAACCACGCCAATCTGTTCGGCGGCAGCTACCTGGGCCAGGCCCAA
>JADGBD010000273.1 GCA_015231665.1 Gammaproteobacteria bacterium | reverse complement strand
AGCTTGCCGTCCGGGCCGGGGACCAGCTTGGCCAGGGCCAGATAGATGTCCTTGGTGGACAGGTCGAAGGATTGAGCAGCTTTCGAGTTGGCCACGGCGATACCGTCATAGCCGACCTTGACCTCGATGATTTCCTTGACGCCGTTCTTGGCGCAGCCTTCCACCTCGGAGCCCTTGATGCGGCGTGAGGAATTGGTGATGTCGGCAAATTCAACACCGACACCCTGGCAGAACAGCTTGAGGCCGCCGCCGGAGCCGGTGGATTCGATCTTGGGGGTCTTGAAGCTGCTGTTTTTGCCGAACTGCTCGGCAACGACGGTGGCGAAGGGATAAACCGTGGATGAGCCGACGATCTCGATGTGATCACGGGCCGCGGCCGCAGCGTTACCGGAAACAAGGGCAGCCAAAACAGCGCTGGCGAGGATTTTCTTCATCATAAGTAGCCTCCAGAGGAAGATTAGGTTGGCAAACAAACACCGGCGAATCCAGTGAATGCCGCGCATTCTCCCCAGCTAATGTGAAATTACCGTGACAGCGCAGTGAAGAAATTGCGAAGTTTGCTCAGCTGTGCTCACTTTGGCCCAGCTTGGCGGCGGCAGTAATTTTTCAGTCAATCCCCTTGCCCCTCAGGGGAGAGGGCTAGGGAGAGGGAAAGGTAATTTTTTTCTCAAGAATCTGCCCGCCCTGCCGCCAAACTGATTGTCCGATCCGCGGACGTGTTTTCGCTCGTACAGGAGAGGTTTAATGGAAGCGATTTCAAACCCGGCCTCAGGGGCCGCTATGAGTTCCGGCATGCAACTGCAAGCCGCAATGTTGAGCAAGAAACAGGATGTGATGCAGCAGCAGGGCCAAGCCATGCTGAAGCTGGTCGAATCGGCCGCATCCACCGCACCCCAGGGCCCACAAGGCTCGGTGGGTAGCAATCTGAACGTCTGGGCCTGACTTCAGGCGCAGAAAGACACATCCACTCTTTTCTGCCTCGCCAGCCCACAAAAAAAGCCCGACGCTTGCGCGCCGGGCTTTTTCTTTGCTTACCAGCCAGCGGCCCCCTTGATCGGGGCCGCGGCCAGTCGGGCTGGCTGGCTTACATCATGCCATCCATACCGCCCATGCCACCCATTCCGCCCATGCCACCGCCGGCAGCCGGGGCTTCTTCCTTCGGCTCTTCGGCGATCATGCACTCGGTGGTGATCATCAGACCGGCCACGGAAGCGGCGTTCTGCAGCGCGGTGCGGGTGACCTTGGTGGGGTCGAGGATACCCATGGCCACCATGTCGCCGTATTCGCCGTTGGCGGCGTTGTAACCAAAGTTACCGGAACCTTCAGCGACCTTGTTGAGCACCACTGAGGCCTCTTCGCCGGCGTTGGCGACGATCTGGCGCAGGGGTTCTTCCATGGAGCGCTTGCACAGGGTGATGCCGACGTCCTGATCGTGGTTGTCACCCTGGACATTGATTGCCTTGAGGGCGCGGACCAGGGCCACACCACCGCCGGGGACTATGCCTTCTTCCACTGCCGCACGGGTGGCGTGGAGGGCGTCTTCGACGCGGGCCTTCTTTTCCTTCATTTCCACTTCGGTGGCTGCACCGACCTTGATCACGGCGACGCCACCGGCCAGCTTGGCCAGACGTTCCTGCAGCTTTTCCTTGTCGTAGTCAGAGGTGGTTTCCTCGACCTGGGCGCGGATCTGCTCGCAACGGGCCTTGATGTCCTGCTCGGCGCCGGCACCATCGATGATGGTGGTTTCTTCCTTGCTGACCTGGACGCGCTTGGCGGTGCCCAGCTCGGCCAGGGTGGCCTTTTCCAGGGTCAGACCGACTTCTTCGGAGATCACGGTGGCACCGGTGAGCACGGCGATGTCCTGCAGCATGGCCTTGCGACGGTCGCCAAAGCCGGGGGCCTTGACCGCGCAGACCTTGATGATGCCGCGCAGGCTGTTGACCACCAGGGTGGCCAGGGCTTCGCCTTCAACGTCCTCGGCGATGATCAGCAGGGGACGACCGGCCTTGGCCACGGCTTCCAGCACCGGCAGCAGTTCGCGGATGTTGGAGATCTTCTTGTCGTGGAGCAGGATGAAGGGCTCTTCCAGATCGGCCTTTTGGGTTTCCTGGCTGTTGATGAAGTAGGGGGAGAGGTAACCACGGTCGAATTGCATACCTTCGACCACGTCCAGCTCGTTCTGCAGGGACTTGCCTTCTTCCACGGTGATGACGCCTTCCTTGCCGACCTTTTCCATCGCTTCGGCAATGATCTGGCCGATGGAGTCATCGGAGTTGGCGGAAATGGTGCCGACCTGGGCGATTTCCTTGTTGTCGGCGCAGGGCTTGGACAGGCTCTGCAGCTCTTGCACGGCGGCGGTGACGCACTTGTCGATACCGCGCTTGAGGTCCATCGGGTTCATGCCAGCGGCGACGGCCTTGAGGCCTTCGCGCACCATGGCCTGGGCCAGCACGGTGGCGGTGGTGGTGCCGTCACCGGCGATGTCGGAGGTCTGCGAGGAGACTTCCTTGACCATCTGGGCGCCCATGTTCTCGAACTTGTCCTTGAGTTCGATTTCCTTGGCGACGGAGACGCCGTCCTTGGTCACGGTGGGGGCGCCGAAGCTCTTTTCCAGCACCACGTTGCGGCCCTTGGGACCGAGGGTGACCTTGACCGCATTGGCCAGGACATTGACGCCCTTGAGCATCTTTTTGCGGGCATCTTCGCCAAAACGTACTTCTTTTGCAGACATGCTTTGATTTCCTCTTGTTGAACTGTGAATCGGGGGTTCCGGCGCTGGGGCTTAGCCCTGCAGGACGCCCATGATGTCTTCTTCGCGCATGACCAGCAGCTCTTCGCCGTCGATCTTGACTTCGGTGCCGGAATACTTGCCGAACAGCACCTTGTCGCCGACCTTGACGTCGAGCGGGCGGACTTCGCCGTTGTCCTTGATCTTGCCGTTGCCCACGGCCAGTACTTCACCCTGGATCGGCTTTTCGGTGGCGTTGCCGGGCAGCACTATGCCACCGGGGGTGGTGCGTTCTTCTTCCATACGACGGACGACCACGCGGTCGTGCAGGGGACGAATATTCATCAATTTCACTCCTTACAATGAGGTTGAGCTGAAGACTTTAAATTTTTGTCTCCACCCAGGAGCGCTGTTAGCACTCGCTGATGGTGAGTGCCAATAATAGGGGCGAAGTCGCCAGAGTCAAGGGCGGGGTGGCAAATTTTCCCCAGCGGCTCGGCCTCACCCGGCCTGGATGACCTCCTGCACCCTGCCTCCACCCGGAGGCCAATGCGGCCGAGTTGGGGTACACTGGCCTCTTGTTTGGTCACGCGGAACCTGCTCTATGTCTAGCTTTGGCTTCGGCCTGCCCAGCTATTACGGTGCCTACGCCGCCCTCTGGTGCGGCCTTCCGGCCCT
>JADGBD010000272.1 GCA_015231665.1 Gammaproteobacteria bacterium | reverse complement strand
ATACCCGCTACGGTGGTGACGTTGGCCGAGATGCCTGCGACTGTGGTGACATTGCCACTGATACCCGATACCACCACCACTTCATCATCTATCAGAGCCACGGCAGCCACATCCGCCGCCGTTGCTGCTACCTCGACCCCCTGTCCGTCGATGGTGAAGCTGAGCAGCTTGCCCGCTCTAGTAGCAGCATCCTCGGAAATCTCACCGCTGAACCCAGTGGATACACCAGTCGCTACATGGATGTCGCGGTCTATCTCCGCCTCCACCAGGTCAAAGCCTGTTTGGATGTTGGTCTTGGAGTCTTCCAGGTCAGCAGCGGAGGCTGTCGCCCCGTCCACTGCCGTCACCACTTTGGTATAGAACCGATTGGCCATTAGTATCTCCTGCGCGGCTCGTAACGGAGCCGGACGGCGTTGATTTCAACGGGGGGGGTGTCGCTGCGTGATCCGCTGAGGATCAGCGCGATGTTGGTGCCGCTGCCGGTCAGCTTGAAGCGGGAGCGGGGGAAGCCGCCCCAGGTCATGCTGCCCCAGCGGTCCACACCCCAGATGCCGCCATCGGGCTTGAACTCCAGGGTGTCGGCGGCGGTAGGGGCAAAGTGGCTGTCGGCGTAGTTCAGCTCGTAGGCGAATGTCATGTCCCTGTTGGCTGTGGCCTTGGTTTCGTAGCGCACCTCACGGAAGCGCTTGCGTACTCCCGGCGTGCCTTCATGCACCCAGCTCAGGCGGATCATGCTCGGCAGGGCCGCGCCGTCGAAGCTGTTGCCCGAGTCCACTCGATAGACATAGCCATCTGAGCCACCAGCCAGCAGCCATTCCTCGCCGGCGATGGTGCCGTTGGCGAAGCACACCAAGGCAGCAGGGAAGCGTTGCGGCAGGAAGTTGGGGTATTCACCGCCAAGGCCCATGGTCAGGGCAATGGTCACCCCGGCCTCTGCGGGGTCGGAGAAGTAGAGCCGATATTGGTTCTTCTCCCTGCACACCAGCGAGCCAATCAGGTAGGAGCGGTAGAACGCCAGCCAGGGATTGACTGAAATGCTCAGGGTGTTGCTGGCGAAGTCGCCAAAGGCGTCGGTGGTCTGCAGGCTGCGGATGCCCTCGAAATCGAGGAACAGTTGATCGTTCAGCGTCTGCAGGGTATCGGTCAGCGCACCAGTGTTGAAGCTGTGAGGCTTGAGCTCAAAGTCAGTCGGACCGCTGCCGTAGAGCAGGTAAATCACCCGCTCGCCGTAGATACCGAGCACGTCCCCCTGGATCGGGGCCATGTTGGTCAGCCAGTTGCCGATGCCGAACTCACCCGCGCCGGCCAGGGCATCAAAGGTGCCGGTCGGTACACCCGGTTCGCTGAAGCTAACAAAGCCCTCACTGAACCCAAGGAACAGGCGCAGCTTATGGCTGGCGATGAAATCCGGGGTATCATCGGTCGCGCCGGTACTGATCGGCTCGTAGATGGTGCCATCGAAGGCGAAGGCCTGATCCAGCCCGCACACGCCGTACATGGCCGCTGCCGGGGCATCGGCGTAGAAGTTGGCGTTGACGAAACGGTAGGTGCCACCCGGTGCCCGACTGAACGCACTCTGCGCACCGCTGGCCGTAGCCGAGCCACCGCCAATGCTGGTGACTGTCTCCGCCTGGAAGGTGCCGGTGATGTCGTTGATCCAGAGCGTACCGGCAGCGTTGGACGTAGACCAATCACCGCTGGTCACCTCGATACGGGTAATGGTGGCATCGGCGTTGCTGGTGCCGCCGAGCAGGGTTTCTCCCACCAGAAAGGCGCTGGTGCCAGCGGTGAACGCAATAGTCGCACCCAGGTCCACCTCGCTCCAGCCCGTAGCCGTGGCCTGGTGCATGACGCAGGCGGTGGCCAGCGCGTTGTCGCGGAAGGCGTACACCTTGTCGTCGAACACCCACACGCCGCGCACCGGGCCTGAGCCTGGGACTACAGTAATCAGGGCGCGCTGGGCAACAGGGTCAGCGGCAAGACTGGCCAGCTGGCGGCCATCGTAGCGCTCGTAGCCTTCAATCTCCCGGTAGCCGTCAGAGGTTGGTGTCGGCTCCCAGTTGTAGCAGGCCTGCACCGTGCCTGGGCGCTGGTTGACGATAGGCGTCACCAGGTTCAGGCCCCCAGTGCAGGGGAAGATGTCGTCTTTGATGCTCTGGGCGCTCACGCCAACGCCTCAACCACATAATGCGGTCCTGGCATTTCCGCGCGCCGCATCCGCCCCAGCAGGGTCCGCCGCTGCTCCATTGCAATCTGCAGCTGCTCGGGGCTTGCCTCCCAGCGGGCATGATCCAGCAGGGCGCCGAGCACAATCAGCCGGTGAAACCGCTCCGGCATGTCCGGCGTGTCGGCATTGGCGGTCATAGACCAGGGCGCAAGCCAGCCCTCACCACGCAGCACATAATCCTGATCGGGAATCCTGTTGAAGCGAATCCGGCCGTTGGGTAGCTGGGTGATATGGGTCGGCCGGCCGCTGCTGGCATGGCGGAACACCGCCTCATTGCCTTCATAGGGCAGATAGATCAGATAGCGGTAGTCAGTGCTGTCGCTGGCCGGCTCCAGGCTCGCGCCGCTACCCCAATCCACGCTCTTGATCGCCGAGCGCTTGCCGGTCGGTGTCGGCAAGCTGGCATCCTGCACGCCGCTGGTGATGGTTAGATTGAACTCGCTCCACATCCAGCGCCACTGCGCGCACAGGCCTTGAATGGACAGCCACTCGGCATTGATCCAGCCCGCCACCAGGGCGTCATAGGACACGGCAGAGCTGTCTGCGTTGGTCGCGGTAGCGCCGCCGCTGAAGCTCTCGCCGCTCTCCTTATACAGATCGCGGACCAGTTCAAGGAAATTCATCGCCTAGCCTCAATGCTCGTTGATGATCTTGCGCAGCCAATCCCGCCCCTTGGGGTTGGGATCATGCACCACGGAGAAGGGATAGCGCGGCGCCCGGTGCGGCACCATCCGAATCGAACGCATCCCGTTGTGCGGGCTGGTGTACTCTTTGCTGGTGTAGGCCACCGGCTTGCAGCGGGCCAGGGCCTCCACAAACTTGCGCCGCACCGTCTGCACCTTGCCGCGGATGAAAGCCTGGGGCACGCCGTTGACATAGAAGATCGGGATCGGCTCGGCATTGGGGTCGGTACTTTCGTGAACTTCCACATCCAGCTTTTCTTCCATGAACGCCAGCTGATCGACTTTGGACAAGGCGCCAGGCCCCTCCACGGTTTCAATCAGGCGCTCAGCCAGGGGCAATTGGCCGGCCGCGGGAATCTCGCGTGACGGGCCTTGTTCAATATCCAGTTCATTGCTATCAGTGCGACGTGTCGCCATGGGTAAAACTCCTGCGGAAGGAACCCTCCGGGACCATCCCGAAGGGCTTGCGGGGCGTCTCTCGACGTGCCGCGGAAAAGGAC
>JADGBD010000271.1 GCA_015231665.1 Gammaproteobacteria bacterium | reverse complement strand
CATGTTCTCCTCGCCCAGGTAGCTGCCCCAGTTCCAGGCGGCGACCATGCAGTGTACCTGCAGGTTGTCGGCGCGCAGGCCCATGCCCTCGGAGCCGTAGAAGCACATGGGGCGGATGTAAGCCGAGTCGAGACCGTTTTCGCGCACTGCGGCCAGCTGCGCCTGGTTGAGGGTTTCCTTGGCGTAGGGCATCTTCATGCCGAGGATGTGGGCCGAGCGGAACAGGCGATCGGTGTGCTCCTGCAGGCGGAAGATGGCGGTGCCCTTCTCAGCCTTGTAGGCGCGCACGCCCTCGAACACACCCATGCCGTAGTGCAGGGTGTGGGTGAGAACATGGGTTTTGGCCTCGCGCCAGGGGACCATTTCTCCGTCCAGCCAGATCACACCGTCACGATCAGAAAAACTCATGGTTGTTGCCTCAAACGGTAAATAGGAAAGCTGTCAGCCGCCAGCCCGACTAAGCGTTGCCAATAGTTAGGACGCAGAGTTCGCAGAGAAGCGCAGAGCACCGCAGAGGGTTAATGACTTCGCGTACAAACCACTCAGCGCTTGCGCTATCCGCGCTCGGGGCGAGGGGCAAGCAGCCACCAAATTTTTTAACTCTGCGATCTCCGCGCTTCTTCGCGTACTCTGCGTCCTGCATTAATGACCAGGATGAAGCACAACCTACAAGCTGGAGGCTGGCAACATCATCTGTTGCCAGATTTCCTCCACCATGCGGCGCTCTTCTTCCAGCTTGGTTCTGGGCACCAGGCCGGGCTGTTCCTGCAGGGACTGGCGATGGTAGACCGCGCGCAAGACCTTGTAGATGCCGGTCAGATGCTGCCCCGCCAGCCCTTGCAGCAGGTTGTGCCGCTGCAGGGTCTCCAGCAGGCGGATGTTATCGCTCCAGTCGGCCAGGTCCGGGTATTCATGGGCCCAGCGCAAGACGGCGTATTGAACCATAAATTCAATATCGGTAATACCGCCGCGGCCCTGCTTGATGTCGAAGCCCTCGGCTTGGCTTTTGTCCAGGCTGGCGCGCATCTTCTCGCGCATGTCCAATACCTCAAGGCGCAGCTTTTCCGGGTCACGGGGCTGGCAGAGCACGTCCCGGCGTACCTGCTCGAATCGAGCGATGAGCAGGGGGTCACCGGCAATGGCGCGGGCGCGCACCAGGGCCTGGTGCTCCCAGGTCCAGGCATCCTGCTTCTGATAGGCCTCGAAGCTGTGGATGCCGCTGACCAACAGGCCCGAGTTGCCGTTGGGGCGCAGGCGCATGTCCACCTCGTAGAGCTGACCGGCGGGGGTGCGGGTGGTGAGGCGGTGCATCATCTTCTGGCCGAGGCGCACGTAAAACACATCGTTGGGGATGGGGCGCTCGCCATCGGTCTGGGCGTTGTGATCCTCACTGCCGTGGAGGAAGACCAGATCCAGGTCCGAGCCATAGCCCAGCTCGATGCCGCCGAGCTTGCCGTAGCCGATCACGGCAAAGCCGCTGTCGCCGGCCGCCAGGCGGGGCTGGCCGTGGCGCGGGGTGAGGTCGTTCCAGGCCTGCTCCACCACCTGGGCGAGAACCACGCTGGCAATGTCAGTGAGGTAATCGCTGACCACCATCAGCGGGATGGCGCCGGTGACATCCGCCGCCGCCACTCGCAGCATGTTGCTCTGGGCGAACTGGCGCATGCGGTCCATCTGCTGCTCCATATCGTCCTTTACCGGCTCCAGCAGATTGATCAGTTCCTGCTCCAGATCGCGCCGGTGCAGCGGGCTGTAGAGGCGGCGCGGGTCGAGCAATTCATCCAGCAGCAGGGGCTGCTGGGTCAGACGATTGATGATCCAGAGGCTATCGCCGGCCAGGCGCACCAGCTGCGACAGGGCCATGGGGCTTTCCACCAACAGCGCCAGATAGGCGGTACGCCGGGCCACGGCCTCAAGCAGGGGCAGCAGGCGGCCGAGCACTTCATCGGCACGCGGGCTTTGCCCTACCGCCTCCAACAGCAAGGGCATCAGCTGGGCCATGCGTGCCTGGCCGCGCACCCCCTGGCTGCGGATGGGGGAGGATTCGCGCAGGCGCACCAGCAGCGCCAGGCTATCCGCCGGCTGGCGGTAACCGGCCTCGGTCAGAGCCTGCAGCGCCTGGTCTTCGTCCAGGGCGCCCTTCCACAGCAGCAACAGGGGCGCATCCGCCGCCTCTTCATCGGCTTGGGGGGCGGCGAAGACCTGATCGAAGTGGCCCTGCACCCGCCGCCGCTGCCGCTCCAGCTCCTGATGGAAGCTGGCCCAATCGGCAAAGCCCATGGAGCGGGCCAGGCGCAGCTGGGCCAGCTCATCCTCCTGGGGCAGCAGATGGGTCTGCTCGTCGCGCCAGGCCTGCACCCGGTTCTCCACCCGGCGCAGGAACTCATAGGCCTGGGTCAGATCGCTGACCGCCTTGGGCGGTAGCAGATCACGCTCGCCGAGGTGGGCCAGCACCTGCAGAATGGGCCGAATCTGCAGCGCGGTATCCCGTCCACCGCGGATCAGCTGGAAGGCCTGGCCGATGAATTCGATCTCGCGGATGCCGCCGCGGCCCAGCTTGATGTTGGCGTCCATCCCCTTCTTGTGCATCTCCTTGGCGATCAGCCGCTTCATGTCGCGGATCGACTCAATCGCGCCAAAATCCAGATAACGTCGATAGACAAAGGGGCGCAGCATGGCCGACAGGCGCTCGCCGGCGGCACTATCCCCAGCCACCACCCGCGCCTTGATCATGGCGTAACGCTCCCACTCCCGCGCCTGGGATTGGTAATAGTCCTCCATGAAATCAAAGCTGCAGGCCAGCGGACCGGAGTCGCCAAAGGGGCGCAGGCGGGTATCGGTGCGGAAGACAAAGCCATCGAAGGTGCGGTTACCCAGGGCTTGCACAAGTTTCTGGCACAGGCGGGTGAAAAACTGCTCATTGGCCAGGGGCCGTCGGCCGTCGGTCTGGCCGTTTTCCTCGAAGGCAAAGATCAGGTCGATGTCTGAAGACAGGTTCAGCTCCCGCGCCCCCAGCTTGCCCATTCCCAGCACCACCAGCTGCTGCGGCTGACCGCTGTGCTCCCCCATGGGGGTGCCGAACTGGGCACAGAGCAGGGGATAGAGCCGATGCAAGGCCTGCTCGATGCAGGCATCGGCCAGGGCGGAGAGGTCCTCCAGGGTCTCGGCCAGCGGGGCGGTGCCCGCCAGGTCGCGCCAGATGATGCGCAGCATCTCGCTGCGGCGAAAGCG
Source organism: Gammaproteobacteria bacterium (assembly GCA_015231665.1). GTDB lineage: Bacteria > Pseudomonadota > Gammaproteobacteria > Chromatiales > Chromatiaceae > Magnetovirga. The sequence goes on along the minus strand of JADGBD010000271.1, from coordinate 181 downwards.
GCGCAGCTGGGATTGCAGTTGCGGCTCGCTGTCCACCTCGGCCAGAGCCTGGCGCAAGCGCTGGTCCATCTCGCCTTCGGCATAGGTGCGCTCCAGCAGGCCCTGGTCGATCAACTCACGCAGCAGCGCCGGCGCACGGATACTGCTCTGCGCTACATAGTCGCTGGCCTCGAATACCGCC
>JADGBD010000270.1 GCA_015231665.1 Gammaproteobacteria bacterium | reverse complement strand
TGCATCGCCTCAGTGGCGGACTGTTTCTGCTGTTTGCCAGCCTCGCCGCCTGGAAAGCGTTGGGGATAGCCTGAGCCTTTGTTTGAAAATAGCTAGGGTAGATCCTTCAGAGATTTGATCAGGCCCATGCTGGCGGTAAAGAAATCGTCCTGGGGGTTATCCTCGCAATGGATCAGGTTGCGTCGCATGACCCCGGCCAGGCCAACGCCGCGCAGTTGGTCATCACCGGTGGTGAAGTTCAGCCCGGAGACAAAACCAGCCAGCCAGTCCTGATAGCGAAAATACTCCACCACGGCCTTGGCATCGTTCTTTTCCCAGCCCTGATGGGCCTTGAGGTAATCCTCGCAGGGGCGCACCCCGTAGCCGAGCAACTCCACCGACTGAGCCGGCAGGGTATAAACCAGCAACAACAACAGCAGGACTGGCGATGCCGCGGCACTGGGCTTGATGGGCTGACTCTGGGCAAAATCGGGCATTGGGACCTCACGGAATGGCTTTTCGACGGCTTCAAGCCGGCCAGCATAGCAAAAGTGAACCAAAGGCACATGCAACCAGCAGCGACACCCCGGGCATGAAACATCTCTTGGCTGCTTCGGGGCTGGGGACTCGGAGCTGGGGACTCGGGACTCGTGAGTTGCCGCAGATATATCAGTAATTCAGAAAAAAACCCGTTTCGGCGTTTCATCTGCCGGGCTTTCGGCGGACAATAGCCCTATTCCTTAGATCAAAATCACGAGACATTGCCCATCATGGTCAAAAAACAGCCCATCGCCGCCGAACTGCAACGCATCATTGACGCCCGCCATCACGATCCCTTCGAAGTCCTCGGCCGCCACGAGAAAGATGGCCAGGCGCTGGTGCGGGTGTTCCTGCCCCATGCCGAGCGAGTGCAGATCGCCGAGGGGGGGCTGGAGCTTGACCGTATCCCCGGCACCGATTTCTTCGAGTGGCGCGGCCCGGCCGAGCAGGTGGCCAACCGCTACCGCCTGATCTGGCATGACGATGAGCACCACGAACACGTCCACCACGATCCCTATTGCTTCCCGCCCCAGCTGGGCGACATGGACCTGCATCTGTTCGGCGAGGGCCGCCACTGGCATGCCTATAGATTCCTCGGCGCCCATCTGCATCAGGTGGATGAGGTGGCCGGGGTGCTGTTTGCCGTGTGGGCGCCCAATGCCGCCCGGGTCAGTGTGGTAGGCGATTTCAACCGCTGGGATGGCCGCGTTCACCCCATGCGCATGCGCACCGGTGGGGTCTGGGAGCTGTTTGTGCCCAATCTGCACGCCGCTCAGCTGTACAAGTTTGAAATCCGCAACGAGCGCTGGAACGCGGTGTTCTCCAAGGCCGATCCCTATGGCCGTCGCCATCAGCTGCGGCCGCTGACCGCCTCGATCATCGAGGCGCCCAGTGCCTACCAGTGGGGCGATGCCGATTGGCTGCAGCAGCGTGCCGAGCACGACTGGCTGCACCGCCCCATGTCCATCTACGAGGTCCACCCCGGCTCCTGGCAGCGCGGCCCCGAGGGCGAGATGCTCAACTACCGCGAGCTGGCCCATCGTCTGGTGGACTATGTCCAGCAGCTGGGCTTCAGCCACATCGAGCTGCTGCCCATCACCGAGCATCCCTACGACCTCTCCTGGGGCTATCAGGCCACCGGTTACTACGCGCCCACCAGCCGCTTTGGCACCCCGGACGATTTCCGCTATTTTGTCGATCACTGCCACCGCAACGGCATTGGCGTGATCATGGACTGGGTACCGGCCCACTTCCCCAAGGATGCCCATGGCCTGGCCCGCTTCGATGGCACGCCGCTGTACGAGCATGAAGACCCGCGCCTGGGCGAGCACAAGGACTGGTCTACCCTGATCTACAACTTCGGCCGCTATGAGGTGAAGAACTTCCTCCTCTCCTCCGCTCTGTTCTGGCTGGAAGAGATGCACGTGGACGGTCTGCGCGTGGATGCCGTGGCTTCCATGCTCTATCTGGATTATTCACGCAAGGAGGGCGAGTGGATTCCCAATCAATTCGGCGGCCGCGAGAACCTGGAAGCCATCACCTTCATCCGCGAGATGAACGAGGTGGTCCACAGCCAGGTGCCCGGCGTGCTGACCATGGCGGAGGAGTCCACCTCCTGGCCCCAGGTCAGCCGGCCCACCTACGTCGGCGGCCTGGGCTTTGATCTGAAGTGGAACATGGGCTGGATGAACGACAGCCTGCGCTACTTCAGCCATGCTCCCATCTTCCGCCAGTACCATCAGGACATGCTCACCTTCAGCATGCTCTACGCCTTCACCGAGAACTTCCTCCTGCCCTTCTCCCACGACGAGGTGGTGCATGGCAAGGGCTCCATGCTCGGCAAGATGCCCGGCGATGAATGGCAGCGCCACGCCAACCTGCGCCTGCTCTACACCTACCTGTTCACCCATCCGGGCAAGAAGCTGCTGTTCATGGGCACAGAATTCGGCCAGGGCCGCGAGTGGAACAGCGCCGAGGTGCTCGACTGGTATGTGCTCGACTACCCCCTGCATCAGGGCATGCAGAGCCTGGTGAAGGACCTCAACGGCATCTACCACAACAACCCCGCGCTCTATCACTATGAGTTCGATTGGCAGGGCTTCGAGTGGATCGACTGCAGCGACGCCGCCCATTCCATCCTCATCTTCCTGCGCAAGGGTGCCCGGGGTGAGAGCCTGGTGGTGGCGCTCAACCTCACCCCCGAGGTGCGCGAGGGTTACCGCATCGGCCTGCCTCAGGGGGGGAACTATCGGGAGCTGTTCAACTCAGATTCGGAGTACTACGGCGGCAGCAACCTCGGCAACGGCCCGGACCTGCTGACGGCAGACGAAAAGCCCTGGATGAATCGACCCTATTCCATCGAACTGACCCTGCCACCGCTGGCAGGCATAGTCCTGCAGCCGGTGGGCTAGGGCCTTGTAAAGGTAACCGCTCATGAACGACGAAACGCTCACAGCCAAGATCATCTACGTTCTTTTCCTGGCCAGCCCGGTGTTTGGTGGCATCACTGCGCTGATTGGGCTGATCATCGCCTACATCCAGATCGGTAGCGGTAGCGGTAGCTCCTGGCTGGACAGCCATTACCGCTTTCAGATCCGAACCTTCTGGATTGGCCTGCTGTTCTTCAGCATCGGCGCCCTGACAGCGATTTTGCTGATTGGCTATCTGATTTTGCTGTTTGTGCTGATTTGGCTGATCATCCGCTGCGTGGTCGGTTTCCGCTACCTCAACCGCAGCCAAGCCTACCCGGCCCCAGCGAGCTGGTTGTTTTGAAGCTTACTGTGAAACAACATTGCCGCCTGTCAATCTGGGAGTTTCGAGCCCTGGCTCGGAGGTGCAACGGGGTAGCCATGTCTAACAGCAACCCCGGATTCCGCTGCACAGGGATGTGCGAGTGTCCCGTGAGGCAGGAAGC
>JADGBD010000269.1 GCA_015231665.1 Gammaproteobacteria bacterium | reverse complement strand
CTGGGAGGGAATTTTCGGGGACAGACCACGATTATTCCGATGCGTTCGATTTTTTCTCGTTCCCACGCGCTGCGTGGGAATGCCGAAGTTCTGCGCTGCGGAACACTCTCTGTTCTTGCCAAGTGCCTGCCACTGGGGATAGATCGGAACAAAGGCTTTACCACCCAGATAATTCTTTGCGCTGGACAAGCGCTAATGCTTTGCCCGGTCGCATGGCTGGGTTTTTTGGTGTCTCCGCAGCGCGGAGGTGCTGCATTCCCACGCAGCGCGTGGGAACGAGAATAAATTCCTGGCAAACTCAAACTTCATAGGCCAGATTTGGCCCCAGCCATTTTTCCATCGCCTCCTGCTCCATGCCCTTGCGCTGGGCGTAGTCTGTGACCTGGTCCTTGCCCAGGGCACCGACAGCAAAAGAGCGCGCTTGCGGGTGGCTGAAGTAGAGGCCGCTGACCGAGGCGGTGGGTAGCATGGCCTTGGATTCGGTCAGGCTCATGCCGGTGCGTGCTTCTACGTCCAGCAGTTGCCAGAGCCGATCCTTCTCGGTGTGATCCGGTGACGCCGGGTAGCCCATGGCCGGGCGTATGCCCTGGTATTTCTCCTCGATCAGCTCAGCGTTGCTCAGGCCCTCATCAGCGCCGTAGCCCCAGTTCTCCCGCCGCACCTTGGCGTGGAGCCATTCCGCCAGGGCCTCGGCGAGGCGATCGGCCAAGGCCTTGAGCATGATGCTTTGGTAGTCGTCGTGCTCGGCCTCGAACTCGGCCAGCTTGGCATCTATACCCAGCCCGGCGGTACAGGCGAAGGCACCGATGTAATCGGCCTTGCCGCTTGCGGCCGGAGCGATGAAGTCGGCCAGACATTCGTTGTAGCGCCCCTCCGGCTGCTTGCCCTGCTTGCGCAGGTTGTGCAGGCGCATCTGCTCCTGGCTACGCGCCTCGTCCCTATAGACAATGATGTCATCGCCCTCGGTCTGGGCCGGGAACAGGCCCACCACCGCCCTGGCCTGCAGCCAGCCTTCGCTGATGATCTGCCCTAGCATGGTCTGGGCATCGGCGAACAGCTTGCGCGCCTCCTCGCCCTTTTCCGCATCATCCAGAATCTGCGGGTAGCGGCGCTTGAGCTGCCAGGCGTGGAAGAAGAAGGTCCAGTCGATGTAGTCGGCCAGCTCGGCGATGCCGACCTCGATCAGCTGCACGCCGAGTTGTCTGGGCACCGGTGGCTGATAGCTGGCCCAGTCGATTGGGACCGGGTTAGCGCGGGCCTCGGCGAGACTCGCCAGGTTCTTGGCCTCGTTGCGGCTGGCGCGGCGCAGGCGCACCTGCTCGTATTCCTCGCTGAGCTTGCCGAGGTAGGCGGCCCTCAAGCTGATTGACAGCAGGTTGCTGGCCACACCGACGGCACGGGAGGCATCGGGCACGTAGATCACCGGGCCGCTGTAGGCCGGGGCGATCTTCACCGCCGTGTGCGCCAGGGAGGTGGTCGCGCCGCCGATCATCAGGGGAATGGAGAAGCCCAGCCGCTGCATCTCCTTGGCGACGTGAACCATTTCATCCAGCGAGGGGGTGATCAGCCCGGACAGGCCGATGATGTCCACCTGATGCTCGCGGGCGGCCTGGAGTATCTGCTCAGCGGGGATCATCACCCCCAAATCGATCACCTGATAGTTGTTGCACTGCAGCACCACACCAACGATGTTCTTGCCGATGTCGTGCACATCCCCCTTGACCGTGGCCATGAGGATCTTGCCCTGGGCCTTGGCATCGGCGCTCTTTTCCGCCTCCAGATAGGGCTGCAGATAGGCCACCGCCTTTTTCATCACCCGCGCCGACTTGACCACCTGGGGCAGGAACATCTTGCCCGCGCCGAACAGGTCGCCGACCACATTCATCCCATCCATCAGCGGACCTTCGATTACCTCCAGGGTCTTGCTCGCCTGCTGGCGGGCCTCCTCGGTATCGGTGTCGATGAATTCGGTAATGCCCTTGATCAGGGCGTGCTCCAGACGCTTGGTCACCGGCCAGCTGCGCCATTCCAGGTCTTCTTTTTTCTCCGTGACGCTGCCGTCGCCCTTGTATTTGGGCGCCAGCTCGATCAGGCGTTCGGTGGCACTGATTCCATCCCCAGTGTGGCGGTTGAGGATGACGTCCTCGACGGCATCACGCAGCTCGGCGGGGATCTCGTCATACACCGCCAGCTGGCCGGCGTTGACTATGCCCATGTCGAGCCCGGCCTGGATGGCGTGATAGAGGAACACGGCATGGATCGCCTCGCGCACCGGGTTGTTGCCGCGGAAGCTGAAACTCACATTGGATACGCCGCCGGAGACCAGAGCAGGCGGCAGGGTGTGCTTGATCCAGCGGGTCGCCTCGATGAAATCGACGCCGTAGTTGTTGTGCTCCTCGATACCAGTGGCGACGGTGAGGATGTTGGGATCGAAGATGATGTCTTCGGCGGGGAAGCCGACCTGCTCGGTGAGGATGCGGTAGGCGCGGCCGCAGATTTCCTGACGCCGGGCCAGATTGTCCGCCTGGCCCTGCTCATCGAAGGCCATGACGATGATCGACGCACCGTAACGGCGGCACAGGCGGGCGCGCTCGATGAAGGCGGCCTCGCCCTCCTTCAGGGAGATGGAGTTGACTATGGGCTTGCCCTGCACGCACTTGAGCCCGGCCTCGATGATCTCCCACTTGGAGGAGTCGATCATGAAGGGTACCCGGGCGATGTCCGGCTCTGCGGCCATCAGGTTCAAGAAGCGGCGCATCGCCTCGACGCCATCGAGCATGCCCTCGTCCATGTTGACATCGACGATCTGCGCCCCCTCCTCCACCTGGGTACGGCAGATATCCAGGGCCTGGTCGTACTCCTCGCTGAGGATCAGGCGCTTGAACTGGGCCGAGCCGGTGACATTGGCGCGCTCGCCGACGTTGACGAACAGGGCCTCGGCACCGATGTTGAAGGGCTCCTGACCGGATAGGCGGCAGGCCGGCGGCAGTTGCAGCCGCTGGCGCGGTGGCTTGCCGGCCACGGCGGCGGCGATGGCACGGATGTGCTCAGGCCCGGTGCCGCAACAGCCGCCGACGATGTTGATGAAGCCGGACTCGGCCCATTCAGCTATGTATGCCCCCATGTGCTCGGCGTCCAGATCGTACTCGCCGAATTCGTTGGGCAGGCCGGCGTTGGGATAGACGCTGACATAGCACTCGGCGATGCGCGCCATCTCCTCGACGTACTGGCGCAGCTGCTCAGGCCCCAAGGCGCAGTTAAGCCCCATGGACAGGGGGTTGGCGTGGCGCAGGCTGTTGTAGAAGGCCTCGGTGGTCTGGCCCGAGAGGGTGCGGCCGGAGGCGTCGGTGATGGTGCCGGAGATCATGATGGGCAGGCGCCTGTCACCCACCAAGCCATCTTGCTCGAACACCTGCTCGCAGGCGAAGATGGCGGCCTTGGCGTTGAG
>JADGBD010000014.1 GCA_015231665.1 Gammaproteobacteria bacterium | reverse complement strand
CTCCTGCTTCGTTCTACCTCCTGCATCCCTGCAGTCGTCCGCGCCCTCTGCGTCCTGATCCCGCCTTCCGTGCTGGCGCTGCAGGTTGCATGAGCGCTAGGATGGCCTTTTCTATCAGCCCCCAGGAGCCTTCTTCCATGAGCCTGATCAAACAAGCCGATTTTATCCAGAGCATCGCCGATGCCCTGCAGTTCATTTCCTACTATCACCCCAAGGACTACATCCAGTCCCTGGCGGCGGCTTACGAGCGCGAGCAATCGCCAGCGGCCAAGGATGCGATGGCACAGATTCTCTACAACTCGCGCCTCTGCGCCCAGGGCCACCGACCCATCTGTCAGGATACGGGCTCGGTGGTGGCTTTCATCCGAGTCGGCATGGGGGTGCGCTGGGACGCCGAGCTGGACCTGGCTGCCATGGTCGATGCCGGTGTGCGCCAAGCCTACAGCGACCCGGACAATATCCTCCGCGCCTCCATGGTCAGCGATCCCCTGGGTAGCCGGCGCAACACCGGCGATAACACCCCGGCAGTGGTGCATGTGGAGCTGGTGGCCGGCGCCAAGGTCGAGGTACGCCTGGCGGCCAAGGGTGGCGGCTCGGAGAACAAGGCCCGCTTCACCGTGCTGAACCCCTCGGCGAGCCTGGTGGACTGGGTGCTGGAGACGGTGCCCAGCCTGGGCGCCGGCTGGTGCCCGCCGGGGATGCTCGGCATCGGTGTCGGCGGCAATGCGGAGAAGGCCATGCTACTGGCCAAGGAGGCCCTGCTGGAACCCATCGACATCCAGGAACTGCAGGCCCGCGGTCCGGCCAATCGCCTGGAAGAGCTGCGTTTGGAGCTTTATTCCAAGGTCAACGCCCTGGGCATAGGCGCTCAGGGCCTCGGCGGCCTGACCACGGTGCTGGATGTGAAGATCCGCGACTTCCCCACCCACGCCGCCTCCCTGCCGGTGGCGCTGATCCCCAACTGCGCCGCCACCCGCCACATCGAATTCGAGCTCGACGGCTCCGGCCCGGCGCAGCTGACTCCCCCCAGCCTGGATGACTGGCCGGACATCCGCTGGGCCCCCAGCCCCGAGGCCATCCGCGTCGATCTCGACCATCTAGGCCCTGATGACATAGCCAACTGGCGCCCCGGCGACCGCCTGCTGCTCAACGGTAAGCTGCTCACCGGCCGGGATGCGGCGCACAAGCGCATCCAGGACCTGCTCGCCCGCGGCGAGTCCCTGCCAGCGGGGGTGGATTTTAATAACCGCTTCATCTACTACGTCGGCCCGGTCGATCCAGTGGGCGACGAGGTGGTCGGCCCGGCCGGCCCGACCACGGCGACGCGGATGGACAGATTCACCGAGATGATGCTCGGCCAGACCGGCCTGATCGGCATGATCGGCAAGGCCGAGCGCGGCCCGGCGGCGATTGCCGCGATCAAGCAGCACGCTGCCGTCTACCTGATGGCGGTGGGTGGCGCCGCCTTTCTCGTCAGCCAGGCGATTCGCAGCTCGCGCCTGATCGCCTTCGAAGACCTGGGTATGGAGGCGATTCGGGAATTCGAGGTGGTGGACATGCCGGTGACCGTGGCGGTGGACAGCCGTGGCGAATCCATCCACCAAAGCGGCCCGGCGCAGTGGCGGGTGAAGATCGAAGCCGCCGCAGCGTGATAGACTCTGCCGCCACCACCGACGGCCGCTGTCGTCTGCCTCAACCCATCCAGAGGAGCATCCTCCATGAGTGAAACCAAACACGCACGTCTGCTGATCCTGGGCTCCGGTCCCGCCGGCTACACCGCTGGGGTCTATGCCGCCCGCGCCAACCTGCAACCGGTGCTGGTCACCGGCATGCAGATGGGTGGACAGCTGACCACCACCACCGATGTGGAAAACTGGCCGGGCGAGCCGGAGGGCATCCAGGGGCCGGACCTGATGGAGCGCATGCGCCAGCACGCAGAAAAAATGGGCACGGAAATCCTGTTTGATCAGATCAACAAGGTCGATCTAAGCCAGCGGCCCTTTCGCTTGATCGGCGATTCTGCCGAATACAGCTGCGATGCCCTGATCATCGCCACCGGCGCCAGTGCCCGCTATCTCGGTCTGCCGTCGGAAGAAGCCTTCAAGGGCAAGGGCGTTTCCGCCTGCGCCACCTGCGATGGTTTTTTCTATCGCAACCAGAAGGTTGCCGTCATCGGCGGCGGCAATACCGCGGTGGAAGAGGCCCTGTATCTGGCCAACATCGCCTCCCATGTCACCGTGGTGCATCGCCGCGATGCCTTCCGCTCGGAGAAGATCCTCGCCGACCGGCTCAACGCCAAGGCCGCCGAAGGCAAGGTGAGCATCGAATGGAACCATGTGCTGGATGAGGTGCTGGGCGATCACACCGGGGTTACCGGCATGCGCATCAAGAACGTGCAGAACGGCGAGTCCAAGGACATCGACCTCATGGGCGTGTTCATCGCCATCGGCCACTCGCCCAACACCGGGATTTTCGAAGGCCAGCTGGAGATGAACAATGGCTACCTCAAAGTCCAGGGCGGCATCGACGGCAACGCCACCCAGACCAGCATCCCCGGCGTGTTCGCCGCCGGCGACGTGGCCGACCACAACTACCGCCAGGCAGTCACCTCCGCCGGCACCGGCTGCATGGCCGCCCTGGATGCTGAGCGCTATCTGGACGCCTTGTAAGCAGGGTTGGGACGCAGAGATCGCTAAGAAGCGCAGAGTGCGCAGAGGATTGTGTTTTTTGTCGTTCAAGCCATTAAGCCCCTTGCACCTTGGGTGAAAGGGCAAGGAGCTTGATTGGACGCACAACTTTCTATCTCTGCGCTCTCCGCGCTGCTTTGCGTGCTCTGCATCCTGATTAGCTCGACACCCTGTCATGATCACCCTTCTCGACCCCCTGCAGCCGCAGCGCTTTCCTGACCCGGAAACGGCGGAGACCGAGCCTGATGGTCTCCTCGCCGTGGGCGGCGATCTCAGCCCCCAGCGCCTGCTGGCGGCCTATCGGCTGGGCATCTTCCCCTGGTACAGCGAGACCCAGCCGATTCTCTGGTGGAGCCCCAATCCCCGCACTCTGCTCTACCCTGCCCGCCTGCATCTCTCCCGCAGCCTGAAAAAACGCCTGCGCCGCTGTGATTATCAGATCCGCTTCGACAGTGCCTTTGACCAGGTGATCGCCGCCTGCGCCGCACCTCGCCGTCAGGACAGCGGCACCTGGATTACCCCGGAGATGCGCCAGGCCTACAGCTACCTGCACCGACTGGGGCATGCCCATTCGGTGGAGCTCTGGCAGGAGGATTTTCTCATCGGCGGCCTCTATGGGATTTGCATCGGCCGGGCCTTTTTTGGTGAATCCATGTTCAGCCGGGTCACCGATGGCTCGAAGATCGCCCTGGCGGGGCTGGTGCACGGCTTTGGTGCCCAGCTGGATCTGATCGATTGCCAGCTGCGCACCGAGCATCTGATCTCGCTGGGCGCCATCGAGGTCAGCCGCAGCCACTTCAGCCGTCAGCTGGCGCAGAGTTGCGCCGCCACCACCCCGGACTTTGCCGGGGCCGGCTTCAGCGCTCAGCAGATTCTGGCGCCTCCGGCTTGCTCGACTCCAGACCCGACAGCTGGCCCTTGAGTCGCGTGTTGGCGATGAAGTGGAGCACCACCCCACAACTGACGCAGAAAAAGGACGATGCCATCAGCGAGGCGAGATAACAGAGTATGGCAATAACCTAGGCGTTTTTTTGTCCGGCCACAGGCTGCATGGCTTATCTTTGATTGGCTGTGTGGATGGGATGGAAACAAGGCCGCCAATGGCCGGCGACAGCTGGTTTGGAGCCGAGAGCGGCCAGTTAGTTCAGTGCAAGGTTAATGAGGCGGGATATAAATGCGTCATGCCCATCGCGGATTCCGCTGTAAAAGACCCTTTTGCTTCAGCCAGGCCAGGGATTGACAACTTTTTTAATGCGTTGCGTTCTTTGCGATCCGGTCTTACTGTGAAACAACATTGCCACCTGCCAATCGGGGAGCTTCGAGCGCTGGCTCGGAGACGTAACGGGGTAGCCATGTCTAACGGCAACCCCGGATTCCGCTGCACAGGGATGTGCGAGTGTCCCGTGAGGCAGGAAGCCAATAGGGACCGTTTCACTCCATCCGGGCTACTTCTTCCTCATTCTTCTCTGCGCCCTTTGCGCTTCTCGACTCGGGCTTCCTGCTTCGTCCTACCTCCTGCATCCCTGCAGTCGTTTGCGTCCTCTGCGTCCCATCGATTGAGCGTTAGGGTTAGGGCTGGGTCAATCCGACTTCTTCAGCGCAGCCCCCAACAGCTTGGCGGTGACATCCACCAGCGGAATGACCCTATCATAGGCCATGCGGGTGGGGCCTATCACCCCGAGCATGCCCACCACCTGGTCATCCACCTTGTAGGGCGCGGTCACCAGGCTGCAGCCGTCGAAAGACTGAAAGCCGGACTCGTGGCCGATGAAAATCTGAATCCCCTCGGCGGACATGCAATCATCCAGCAGGCGCAGGATCTCGTGTTTCTCGCTGAAGGCATCAAACAGCCGGCGCAGCCGCTGCATCTCCGCCAGCTCGTCAAAGCCCATGAGGTTGGTCTGCCCGGAGATGACGCAATCGCCCTCGCCATCGTCTTCAGCGAACACCTGGCCGGCCATTTCCACCGCCTGGCGGCTCAGCCGGGTCATGTCCTCGCGGGTCTCCTGCAGCTCCTTGAGCATCAGTTCGCGCACCCGCGCCAGGGATTGGCCGCTGAAAGTCTGATTGAGGAAATTGGCGGTTTGCTCCAGTTCGGCGGCACTGTAGTCGCGGCGGGACTGGATCACCCGGTTGATCACCTCGCCATCCACGGTGACCAGGATCGCCAGAATCCTGCCGGCGGACAGGCGCAGGAATTCCATCTGACGAAACACTACCCGCTCCGGCTTGGGCAGGGTTACCACCCCGGCCATGCTCGACATGCTCGACAACCAGCGCGAGGCGCTCTTGAGCACCATGGCTGTGTTGCTGGTGGATTTCAGCTCAGACTCCAGCGGGCTGAACAGGGACTCTGCCAGCGGCCGCAAAGTGAGCAGGGAATCGACGAACAGGCGATAGCCCTCGGCGGTGGGAATGCGCCCGGCGGAGGTGTGCGGCGCGGCAATCAGACCCAGGTCTTCGAGATCGGCGAGCACGTTGCGCACCGTTGCCGGGCTCAGATCAAGCCCGCTATCCCGCGCCAGGGTGCGCGAGCCCACCGGATGACCGTCGCGGATGTAGCGCTCGATCAGAGTCTTGAGAAAATGCTGGGCGCGCTCATCGAGCAGGCCCCCGATGGCTTGGGACAAGTGGCTCACCTCTTGTTGGATACAACCAAGTTCATTTAACCTTGGCGGGAAATCTGCGGTATCGCCCGCAGGCTGTCAAGCGCCATTGCTACCTGTTGGCGACTTCCTGTGGCCGTGGTAACTTTCACCTCCCCAATCGAGCCCCGGCGGAATCATTCAGCCCATGCAGGACAGATTCAACAAGATAGGTTTGCTGGTCAAGCCCTCGCCGAGGGTCACCGAGACCCTGCAGACCCTGATCGACTACCTGCTTGCCAGCGGCCGCCGGGTGATTCTCGACCAGACCGCCGCCGAGCTGATGCAGCGCCCAGAGCTACCGTTTCAAACCCAGGAGGAGCTGGCCGCCAGCTGCGATCTGCTGATCACCGTCGGCGGCGATGGCACCCTGCTGGGGGCGGCACGTCTGCTGGCCAATCTGCAGATCCCCCTGCTCGGCATCAATCTCGGTCGGCTCGGCTTTCTTGCCGACATCTCGCCCCAGGCCATCGCCCGCAGTCTCGACAGCATCTTCGCCGGCGAGTACGAGGAAGAACAGCGTTTTCTCCTCAGCACCGAAATTCTCAACGCCGGCGAGGTCAAAGCCAGCAGCCTGGCCCTCAACGATGCGGTGATCCACAAGTGGAACAGCGCGCGCATGATCGAGTTCGAGACCTACGTCAACGGCCGCTTCGTCGATACCCAGCGCTCCGATGGGCTGATCATCGCCACTCCCACCGGCTCCACCGCCTATGCCCTCTCCGGCGGCGGCCCCTTGCTGGAGCCCGACCTGGATGCCCTGCTGCTGGTGCCCATCTGCCCGCATACCCTGAGCAACCGGCCCATCGTCGTCGGTGGCGACAGCCTCATCGAACTGGTGGTCAGCAGCGCCACCGACCCGGCCAATGTGCGGGTCAGCTGTGACGGTCAGGATCAGCTGGTGATCGAGGCCAACGACCGCATCCGCATCGGCCGCCACCCCAATCGCATCCGTCTGATCCACCCCCAGGGTCACGACCACTTCGACATCCTCCGTGCCAAACTCGGCTGGGGCGAGCACAAAAGCCAGGACGCCTCATGCTGACCAGCATCCACATCAGCAACCTGATCATAGTCGCCGAGCTGGAGCTGGAATTCGCCCCGGGGATGACCGCCCTCACCGGCGAGACCGGCGCCGGCAAGTCCATCCTGATCGATGCCCTCGGCCTGGCCCTGGGCGACAAGGCCGACAACAGCCTGATTCGCCAGGGCGCCGAGCGCGCCGAGATCAGCGTCAGCTTCGATCTGGACGACTGCCCCGAGGCGGCGCAATGGCTGGCGGATAACGACCTCGACCCCAGCGATGGCCAATGCATCATCCGCCGAGTGCTGACCCGGGACAAGCGCTCCCGCGCCTACATCAACGGTGTCGCCAGCCCCGGCCCGCAGCTGCAGACCCTCGGCAGCCTGCTGCTGGCGATCCACGGCCAGCATGCCCATCAGGCACTGATGCAGGCCAGCCAGCAGCGCAATCTGCTGGATGACTACGCCGGCCTGAGCGAGCCGCGCCGGCAGATTCAGCAGACCTTTCGCGACTGGCAGCAGACCCGCGAGCGCTTTGAACAGCTGCGCCAGGCCTCCAGCGCGCGCAACGAGCGCCTGGACCTGCTGCGCTTTCAGGTGCGGGAATTGGATCAGCTGGCGCTGGGACCGGCCGAGCTGGAACAGCTCGACGCCGAGCACGACCGCCTCAGCCACGCCGGCCGCCTGCTGCAGGGCTGCAGCGGCCTGCTCGATCTGCTCGCCGAGGGCGATACCGACCTGCGCAGCGGCCTCGCCCAGGCCCTGCGTGAATTGCAGGAGCTGAGCCGGCTGGATGCCGAGCTGAGCGACCCCAGCCTGGCGCTGGATAGCGCCCTGATCCAGCTGGATGAGGCCATCAGCGGCCTGCGCCATTATCTGGATCATCTGGGGCTGGACCCGGAGCGGCTGGCGGAGCTGGAGCAGCGCCTTGGCAGCATCCACGACATCGCCCGCAAGCACCGCCTGCAGCCAGCGGAGATCCCCGCCCACCACGCCCAGCTGCAGCAGGAACTGGCGCAGCTGGAGCACGCCGACGAAACCCTGGATGACCTGCTCGAACAGACCCAGCACCTGCAGCAGGCGTTTCTGCGCCAGGCGGAAGAGCTGCGCCAGGCCCGCCGTCAGGCCGGTGCGCGGTTGGCCCGCGAGGTCAGCGAGAGCATGCAGCAACTGGGGATGAACGGCGGCCGCTTCGCCGTCGAGCTGGAGGAGCTGAGCCTGGATCGGGCCTCCGCCAGCGGCCTGGATCGGGTGATCTTCATGGTCAGCGCCAATCCCGGCCAACCCCTGCAGCCCCTGGCCAAAAGCGCCTCCGGCGGCGAGCTATCGCGCATCAGCCTGTCGCTGCAGGTGGCCACCGCCGATTGCAGCCGCATCCCCACCCTGATCTTCGATGAAGTGGACGTGGGCATAGGCGGTGGCGTGGCGGAGATCGTCGGCCGGCTGCTGCGCCGGCTCGGGCACGAGCGCCAAGTGATGTGCGTGACCCATCTGGCCCAGGTCGCCTCCCAGGCACACAACCACCTGCAGGTGAGCAAACAGACCCTGGAGCAGGAGACGCAGACGCGGATTCAGGTGCTGGATCAGGCCGGGCGGGTGCAGGAGATTGCGCGCATGCTCGGTGGCGTGGAGATCACCCAGAGCACCCTCGCCCACGCCCAGGAGATGCTGCGCAGCGGCACAGAAGGCTAAGCCTTCTGGGCAGGGTTATTTGCGCGGACAGTCCGTCCGCTGGCAATGGCCGTAGAGCGTCAGTGCGTGGCGCACCAAGTCAAAGCCCTTGGTCTTGGCCACCAGATGCTGGCGCTTCTCGATGGTCTCATCCTCGAACTCCTCCACCTGACCGCAATCCAGGCAAAGGATGTGGTCGTGGTGATCGCCGCGATTGAGCTCAAAAATCGACTGCTGGCCCTCAAAGTGATGTCGGGTCACCAGGCCTGCCTCCTCGAACTGCGTCAGCACCCGGTAGATGGTCGCCAGGCCGATCTCGTCATCGTTCGCCAGCAGGGTCTTGTAGACATCCTCGGCGGAGAAATGATCATCGGAATGCTCTTCCAGCAAAGCGAGGATTTTCATCCGTGGCATGGTGACCTTGAGGCCGGCGTTTTTGATTTGCTCTTTCTTCATGCACTTGCTTACCTGGTACTGCCTAGCCCCTGATCAAACCCTGGAATCGAACCCTGGAATCAAGCCCCGCTATCAAGCTCAGTAATCGGGCCTTAAGGGCAATTCGCTGTTATCTACCCGGGCGGGCGGGTTATCATGGCCCAATTCTACGTGATTCGCCGAGGCGTTACATGCGATTGTTTCTTGTTTGTGCCACCGCCCTCAGTGGCCTGAGCCTGCTGGGCTGCTCTGGCAGCGGCAATATCTCGGACCCTGTGACCGATGCCCTGGCGCAGACGCCCTTCATGTACAAGGCTGATGTCCAGCAGGGCAACGTCGTCACCCAGGATCAGGTCAACCGCCTGGAACTGGGGATGTCCATGGAGCAGGTGCGTTACCTGCTCGGCACCCCCATGCTCCAAGACACCTTTCGTGATAACCGCTGGGACTATGTCTACACGATGAAGCGCGGCGGCAGCAAGGCCGAGCGCAAACGCCTGACCCTGTTCTTCCAGGATGGTGCGCTCAGCGCCATTGAGGGCGACTTCCGCCCCGACCCCAGCCAGATCGCCGATCCTCAGGAAACCGTGGTGACCGTGCCCGACCAAAAGCCCAAGGGTTTCATCGACAACACCCTCAGAAGCATCGGCTTTGGCGATGACAGCCCGGCACCCGCCAAAGCCGCCGAGCCCGCCCAGAGCACGGCCGAGACCCTGGACACCGAAACCCCAGCAGCTGCTGCTGAACCGACCCCCGCCGAAGCCCCCGCCAGTAACCCGGCGGAAGTGGGCTCCACTGAACCGAGCACCGAGCCCGCCATCGAACCTGGCTCTGCAGAATAAGCCAAGCATTTTCCAACCGCGACGACCCTTGAAAAATGGCCGGGAAGGCCTATGTGATACTCAGGAAACCCATCCTGTAACACCTGAGGAGTCCGAGCCATGTATATCAGCATGAATGATTTTGGCACCAGCCTGTTCGATGAACTGCGCCGTCTGGAACGGGAGATGAGTTCATCCTACACCTGGCCCAGCCCCATCCGCTCTGCCCCGCGGGGCGAGTATCCACCGATCAACGTCGGCAGCAACCCTGATCGTATCGATGTCTATCTATTCATGCCGGGAGTAGACCCTGCGCAACTGGACATCAGCATTCAGCAGAGCCTGCTGAGCATCAGCGGCGAGCGCCGCCTGATCAGCGAGGAAGGCGCCGACTATTTCCGCCGGGAGCGTTTCGATGGCAGCTTACGCCGGGTGGTCAATCTGCCCGATGACGTCGATCCCGATCAGGTCGAAGCCCTGTACAAGGACGGCGTGCTGCATATCGCCATTCAGCGCAAAGAAGCCAGCAAACCCCGTCAGATTCAGGTCAAGTAAGGAGCGCCAAGATGAATACCAGTGAAACCAAAAGCACCCAAGCCAGCGAAAAACCCGCCGCCACAGCGGATCAGAGCCTGCGCCCGGCGATGGATATCTTCGAGGATGCCACCGGCATCACCGTGCTCGCCGACATGCCCGGCGTACCCAAGGAAAAGCTCGATATCCAGATCGACAAGGACAGCCTGACCGTGGGTGGCGAGATCCTCCTGGACATGCCCAGCGGCATGGATCCGGTCTACGCCGATGTGCGCAAGACCCGCTACCAGCGCAGCTTTACCCTGAGCCGAGAGTTGGATACGGAAAAAACTGAGGCCAGCTTCAAGGACGGGGTGCTGATCCTGCGCATCCCCAAACGCGAAGCCCATCAGACCCGCAAGATCCAGGTCAAGGCGGCTTAAGGAAAGTCCAGCAGGGGTGCGGAGATCTCCGCACCCCTAACGACTGGCAGTTTGTCCGGCGATGGCCGCTTGAATGCGGAATTCCTGATAGTAACCCAGGACTTTCTTGACGTAGTTCTGGGTTTCTTCATAAGGCGGGATGCTGTTGCCGTGGCGGATCACCGCATTCTCCCCTGCGTTGTAGCCGGCGAGCGCCAGATTCAGATCAAAATCGAACATTTTCAGTAGGTCACGCAAGTATTTTGCGCCACCGCTGATGTTCTGCTGCGGGTCAAAACTATCTGCTACCCCGTAGCGTTTGGCCGTACCCGGCATCAACTGCATCAATCCCTGAGCGCCGGCAGAGGACTCGGCCTGGGGATCATAGGCCGATTCGGCCATCACCACCGCGTGCAGCAACTCGGGACGCAACTTGACCTTGCGCGCCGCTTCATCGATGTATCGGGCAAAACGCTGCCGATTTTCCTTGGTTTTCTCCGAACTCCAACTGGCCTGGAATACGGGTGCAGCGGTCTTGGCCGGCGCACTCGCCGTCTTCGCCGATCCTCGCCCAAGCAGGGACTGGCCATGGACCACCATCTGCGGCTGAATCGAGGTTTTGTGCCAAATCAATTGAAATGCAGGATTTTCCACCGGCGTGTCGGTGAAATGAATTTTGCCCTCGGGGCCCTGATACTTGTACACATCAGCCAGAGCCTGGGAAGACAGGCTCAGCAAGGACAGGTGCAGCAAGGTCAGGCTCAGGTTTCGCATGGGGATTGCTTCTGCTTATTCTTGGCTATTTATCGTTCAATATCATCAGTATGTCAAATACTTCTTAAATATTTTTATACAAAAATTCTTTATCTATTTGTTTATTAATTGTTTTAAGCGCCGCAGCACTTCTTGAATTTCTTCCCGCTGCCACAGGAGCAGGGATCGTTGCGGCCCAGCTTGGGGCTGGCGCGCTGCTGGGTCTCAAGTTTGGGGGCGCTACCCTCAAGGTAATACCAGTTGCCCTCATGGCGGACGAAATGCCCCACCTCATGGTGCCGCTGCAGGCCTTGCTTGTTCTTATAAGTGGCAATGAACTCCACCTGCCCCTGCTCGTCCTCAGGACCACCCTGCTCGACCGAGCACACCTCCAGACCCAGCCACTGCGACTGCTCGGCCCAGCGCTTGGCGGCAATCTCGTCGTGATCGTCACGCGATTGCGGATGCAGGCTGCGGGTCAGGTGCTCGATTTCAACCAGGGCATAGGCGCTGTAGCGTGACCGCATCAGGGCTTCTGCCGTGGCGGCGCTGCGCTCGCCACGGATCAAGGGGCCACAGCAGGCATCGTATTCGCTGCCGGAACCACAGGGACAAGGACTCATCTGGCATCTCTCCAAAAACAGTGAATCGGCATCCCGCTATCGGGATATCAAAGGGACCATGGGGCTGGCTCTACTCCTGGCGCAAGCTGAACTTATGTTTTGCTGCCGAGGGCCTTATCATGCGCTCATTGTACCGATCATGGGGCGAGCTCACACCTATTTGAGCCAGGCCTGTTGTCTCTAAATGATCGTTAGTTCCTTGCCAGTGAAATGCTGAAAAAATGTCAAGAAAGTGCATCCTATCAATCCCGGATTCCGCTGCGCTCCATCCGGGCTACAGGTTTGCAACAACTCTAACTCTCTGCGTTCTTTGCGTTCCAATTTTTGATTCCAGCCATGCCGGGTTAGGCTAATCAATCCAAAGAATCCTTGCCATCGCGCAGATGGATGACGACCTCGCGCGCCGGTTCGTAGCCCGAGGCCAGGGCTTGGTTGAGCCATTTGAGCGCCGTTAGCCGGTCTTTTGCCACCCCTTCACCGAGGAAGTAATGCAGACCCAGGTTGTATGCGGATTGGGGATGACCCAGCCGGGCGGCGCGCTCGGTCCAGGCCAGGGTCTCGGTGAGATTCTTCGGCACCCCCAGCCCATCCCTGTAGCCCTTGGCCATGTAGTAGGCGGCATCGGCGTTGTCCTGCAGGGCGGCGCGACGGAACCAGTCCATCGCCTGCACCCGATCTTCCGCCACCCCGTGCAAGCCCTCAAAATAGACCAGGCCCAGCTGATACTGGGCAATGGCCATGCCCTGATGCGCCGCCTTGAGCAGCCATTCCACCGCCTCCGCCTCAGTCACCTGCTCCAACTGGCCCATGCGCAGATAGGCGTAGAGGCCGAACTGGCCCTCGACCTGACCCTGACGCGCCTGCTCCAGCAACTCCGCCTCGCTGGGGTCGCGCAGTTGAAAATCGATGCTCGCCACCTGATCACCGGTGAGCAACAGCAAGCGGTAGCTACCGCGGGGGAACAGGGTGTTGTCCGGGCGAAACAGGCTGAAACTCATCTGCTCCTGACCCTCGACATAGACCTGCTGGTCGCGCACAAAGGGCTCGCCATCGCCGCCGCCATCCAGGTAATACCACTCTGCTCGAACCTGGGCGCCGGGATGAAGTTGCTCGACCTGGGCATGACAGATCAGCTGCTTGATATCCCGCGACAGCTCCCCTGCCACTGGCTGCTTGCCCGCCTCATCCAGGCTCAACTGCAGACTGGAAAAGGCCTGGGGCATGGCTGGTGCTGGCTCAACCGGCGGCGGGATGGACTCTGGCGGTGGTGCAGATTCGGGGGCAAGCTCGGGCTCCGCTTCTGCCTGAAGATTCAGGCCTGCTGGCTCCGATGTCTCTGGCTCTGCTGTCTCTGGCACTGAGGCTTCAGGCGCTAATTTCTCAGGCGCTTCTTCTGGCCAGGGTTCCAGCAAGGCCTGCTCCAATGGCTCGGTCAGCACACTGGGTTCAGATAGGGGTTCAGATACGGACTCAGATTCGGGATCAGTAAGGGCTTCAGGCTCGGGAGGACGGTCACGCAGGGAGACAAGAATTTGGCGCACCTGCTCGGCGGCTTGGGCATCACCATCGGCAACTATGCCCATGAGCACGAAGGAACGGGTTTCCAGGGGCAGATAGCCTACCCAGGTGCGCGTCGCCACCCCACCCACGCTACCCCAAGACTCTTGAAAGCGAATCGGCAGACTGGATGCCTGATGCAGTTCCTCCAGCTGGCTGTGCTCCTGCAGTTCCGCCAGATTGGCCAGATCGGCGCTGTTCTTGCGCCAGAGGTCGGCCAGTTGCCGCCATTCCAGGCGCATGCCCAGCTCACCACCCCAGAGCATGACCCCGGAACGGCTGCGCGGGTCTTCCAATTCCAGGCTGATCAGCCCCCGCTGCGCCCGCTGGCTCTGCCGCCAGCCCTGCGGCACGCGCAACCAGAGACCCTGATCGGCCAGCTCCAGCCAGTCACCGCTGACACTGGCTGACTCTGCCTGTGCCGGCCAAGCCAGCACAAGCAGCATCAGCAGGGGGACCAGCCGCCGCGTCAAAAACAGGACAGAGTTGCTCAGCCCATGAGACTGCGCATGCTGCGCAGCATCTTGACCACTTGCTTCTGCTCGGCTTTGGGCAGCTTTTGCATCCAGATCACCACTTCACGCAGATCACCGGAGAGGGGGCGACCGGCGATATCGGCAATGCCTTCATCATCCGCGCTGGCGGGCTTGGCCGCCTTGCTGTCCGCCGCCAGGGAGATGCGACCGCGACCGGTGGCGAGCCATTCAAAAGACACTTCGGTAATCCGCGCAAGCTCGGCCATGTGCGCGACGCTGGGCAGCGAAACGCCCTGCTCCCACTGGCCACAGGCGCCGCGGCTGACGCCCAGGCTGGCGGCCAGCTGCGATTGCGACAGGCCCATACGTTTTCTTGCATGTGTAATGCGATCGGAGAATTTTTCCATCGGATGTCACCCCAGTGAGTTGGTTAAGAAGGAAGGTACTGGCAAAAAGTCCCTTCAGTTTGCCTTAGGAGCGGCATTCTATCTCATTGGATGTACCAGTAAAACTGTCAAAAAAATGCAAATCGTCAAAATCTAGTCACGAGCCGCCCGCAAACGGTCCAGCCGCAGCCGCTGGCGTTCATCAAAAAGCCTTATAGAACCGATATATACCGCAGCAATGCTGCCCATGCCGGTACCGAAGGCGATCAGCAGCAGGATCAGCAACTGATACTTGGCCGCATCCAGCGGCGGACTGCCGCCGAGAATCTGCCCGGTCATCATCCCCGGCAGACTGACCAAACCGGCTACCGACATACTGTTGATGATCGGAATCAACCCAGAGCGCAGGGCCTCGCGGCGAATCTGGCCTATGGCCTGGTAATAGTGCGCGCCCAGCATCAGTTGCGCCTCGATGATCGCCCGCTTCTCCCAAGCGCTACGGGAGAGGTTATCCAGGCTCAGGGCCACCCCTGACATGGTGTTGCCGAGCAGCATGCCCAGCAGGGGGATCAGGTACTGCGGGCTATACCAGGGCTCGACACCGATGATCACCACCAGAGCGATGAGAGTGACCGAGAAGGAGGAGATCAGCATGGAAAAGGTGCCGATACCAAAGGCCCAGGGGCCTATGTAGCGGTGTTTTTGCCGGGCCATCACCTCATGCCCGGCCACCAGCAGCATGATTAAAGTAACCGCACCGATGAGGAAGGGGTCGCTCTGGCTGAAAAGAAACTTGAGCACCATGCCGATCAGCAGCAACTGTACCGTGCTGCGCGCAGCGGCAATCAGCATGCGCCGCCCTACCCCCAACTGCAGGCGGTAGGACAACAGCGCCAGCAGCAATACCAGAATGGCGCTGAGGGAGAGATCGAAAGGGGTCAGCACAATCAGGTCCATGGCTGCTCCTGAATGCCGCTGTGATCCAGCAGCAATTGCCGATCGGCAATCCGCCGGCGTTGCTCGGCATCGTGTGACACCCAGAGCACCGGCGCCCCGGTGCTGCTGGCATAGCGCCGCACCAGCGCCTCCACCCGCAGGCTGTTGGCCTGATCCAGATTGGCCGTGGGCTCATCCAGCAGCAAGGCGTCGGGACGATTCGCCAACAGGCGCAGCAGCGCCAGGCGCTGGCGCTCGCCAGTGGATAGCCGGCTGATCTGCCAACCCAGCGCCTCCGCCGGCAGCCCCAGCTCGGCGAGACTCTCCGCCGACACTTCCGGCATGTGCTCCGCCGGCGTGTTCAGCCACCAATGGGGTTCTGCCGGCAACAGCCCGAGCCGCCGACGCCAATCCGGGCCGCTCATCTGCTCACGCTGCCACTGCCCCAGGCTGACCTCGCCCTGATTCTGATCCAGATCGGCCAGAGCACGCAGCAACAGGCTCTTGCCGCAACCCGATGGCCCGGAAAGCACCACCAGCTCGGCCGCCGCCAGGCTAAAACTCAGCGGCGGCAGATTATGGAAGCCAAGCCCCCTGACCTGCAGATCGGCCATAATCAGGCGCGCTGAAACAGCAAATCCCAGACCCCATGCCCCAGGCGCTGGCCGCGCTGCTCAAACCGGGTCAGGGGTCGGTTCTCAGGCCGCGGGGCAAATTCCCCCGGACCCTGGAGATTGAGCAACTGGGGATTGGCGCTGAGCACCCGCATCATCTGCTCGGCATAGTCTTGCCAATCGGTCGCCAGATGCAGCAGACCGCCGGGCTTGAGGGCGCGAACGCAGAGATCGACAAAGGCCGGCTGAACGATGCGCCGCTTGTTGTGGCGCTTCTTGTGCCAGGGATCGGGGAAAAACAGCATCAGCCCAGCCAGGCTTGCCCGCCGCAGATGAGACTGCAGCACCTCCACCGCATCATGGCGGATGATGCGCAGATTGCCCAGCTGCAACTCGGCCGCCTTGAGCAGCAAGTGGCCCACCCCGGGACCGTGAACCTCTATGCCGAGGTAATGTTGCTGCGGATGGGTGGCGGCGATCTGTGCCAGCCCCTCGCCGTTGCCAAAGCCGATCTCGAGAAACAGCTGCCGCTCATCGCCGAACAAGCTGAGGGAATCGATTTGAAGCTCAGGCTCAATTTCCACCCCGTAGCGGGGCCAAAACTCGGCAAAGGCGCGTTCCTGACTAGAGGTCATGCGCCCCTGCCGCAGCACGTAGCTGCGGATGGGTCGCGGGCTTGAGATTTGATTCACGCAGTTACTGGAAAAACAGGCCATCCAGCGGGCTTGAAGCCGAGGCAAAGCGCTTGGCCGGCATGCGCCCGGCCAAAAAGGCCTCGCGCCCGGCCTCAATCGCCTTGCGCATGGCCGATGCCATCAACACCGGATTGCGCGCCGCAGCAATGGCGGTATTCATCAGCACCCCGTCACAGCCCAGCTCCATCGCCACTGCCGCATCCGAGGCGGTACCCACCCCGGCATCCACCAGAATCGGCACCTTGGCATTCTCGACAATAGTCAGGATGTTCAACTTGTTGCGAATCCCCAGGCCAGAGCCAATGGGCGCTGCCAGCGGCATCACCGCCACGCAACCAATCTCTTCCAGGCGCTTGGCCATGATCGGGTCATCGTTGGTGTAAACCATCACATCAAAGCCGTCCTTGACCAACTCCTCGGCAGCGGCCAGGGTCTGCATCACATCGGGGAACAGGGTCTTTTCATCGCCCAGCACCTCCAGCTTGACCAGCTTGTGGCCATCCAGCAACTCCCGCGCCAGCTTGCAGGTACGCACCGCGGTAGCCTTGTCGTAACAGCCGGCGGTGTTGGGCAGGATGGTATACTTGTCCGGCGGCAGCACATCCAGGATATTCGCCTCACCCGGGTTCTGGCCCATGTTGGTGCGGCGCACCGCAATGGTGACGATCTCGGCGCCCGAGGCCTCAATGGCGGCGCGGGTTTCATGCATATCCTTGTACTTGCCGGTACCCACCAGCAGACGGGATTTGAAGGTCTTGCCGGCGAGGCTGAAGCTGTCTTGGGTGGAATAGTTCATGTCAGGACCTGTAGCTGATTGAGCCGCCGCAGCGGCAGCAAAAGAAAGGGGATTCTACCGAGAGAAACCCTCAACCACCACCAATGGCCTGCACAATCTCCACCCGATCACCCTCCTGCAACCAGCAATCCCCATAGGCGCTGCGGCTAACCAGGTCCTCATTGACCTCCACCGCAATCCGCTTGCCGAGCAACTGCTGCTGCTCAATCAACTGCGCCAAGCTCAGGCCATCGGCCAGGCTCAAGGCTTCGCCATTCAGATAAATCTGCATCATAGTGCCCTGCCCCAAACAAAGGCCGCATCTTAACCAATCAGACCGAAGCAGGCCAAATTCCGGCCATCATGTCCGACCAAGGCCCAGCCCTTGGCAGCAGCCCAACCAATGGCCTATCATTCGCCCTGCCAACACCCAACTGCGGGTATCGTATATCGGTATTACCCTGGCTTCCCAAGCCAGAGAGACGGGTTCGACTCCCGTTACCCGCTCCATTAAGCTACTGATATAAATCATAATTAGTCGTGGCCA
>JADGBD010000268.1 GCA_015231665.1 Gammaproteobacteria bacterium | reverse complement strand
TCGGGGATGTGCTCGCCGCCTGGCAGGCCGGTCAGCAACAACCCCTGGCCTTTTGTATCGATGCTGCTCTGGCTTATGTGGCGGCGCTGGCCAAGGAAGGCGAGGCCAAGGCCTTGCAAAAAGCCCGCAAGGAATGGGACCAGAGCCGCGATTGCGGCGCGGAGAATCGGGCCGCCGCTATCGTCTGGCGAGGTCAGGACCCGCTGGAGCTGGAGGCCTTTCACCACTGGGCCCTGCGCCTAGCCGGGCCGCTGCTGGCGGCGAGCCAACAAACCACCGCTGCCAAGGATGCCGCCCGATGAACCCGACCAATTCACTGAGGCCCCTAAAACCCCTGGAATGCCCGCTGCTGGGTCGGCAGTTGATCGAGGCCAGCGCCGGCACCGGCAAGACCTACACCATCGCCCTGCTGTTTCTGCGTCTGCTGCTCCAGCGCCGCCTGGAGCTGGACCAGATTCTGGTGGTGACCTTTACCGAGGCGGCCACCGAGGAGCTGCGCGAGCGCATCCGCAGCCGTCTGCGCGAGGCCCTGGAGCAGCTGCGCGGCTATGCCCAGAGCAGCGACTCGGCGCTGTTGGCCCTGCTGGCGCAGCTGCCGGAGCAGGGATTAGGTCAGGATCAGGCCATTCGCCAGCTGGAAGATGCCCTGGTGCGCATGGATGAGGCGATGATCTTCACCATCCACGGCTTTTGCGCCCGCAGCCTGCGGGATAACGCCTTCGCCAGCGGCATGTCCTTCGAGATGGAACAGATCAGCGACGAAACCAGCCTGCGCCAGGCGATCCTGCGGGATTTCTGGCGCCTGCAGCTGGATCGCATCGACCCTGCCGAGGCCGCCTGGCTGCTGGGCTGGCTCAAGGGGCCGGCGGAACTGGGCAAGTGGCTGCATCCGGCGCTGTGTCATGTGGAGCTGCGCATCGAGCCGGCTTGGGACTTTGCCGGTGCCGAGCAGCTCTGGGCCGAGCTCGAGGAGGAATTCGCCGAGCTCAAACACAGCTGGCAGAGCGAGCAGGAGGCGATTCTCGCCCTGCTGCGCGCCGGCAGCCTGAGCAAGACCTTCTACCGCAAGGACTATCTGGCCACCGAGCAGGCGCGGATGGACGCCCTCTGTGCCCTGAATCGCTGCCCCTTTGAGCTGGACGCCAGCAAGCTCGGCCGCTTTCTCCCGGCCACCCTGGCGGAGAAGACCCTGGAGGGTGCGAGCACCCCGCAGCATGGGTTTTTTGATCGCTTCGAGCAGTTTCTTCGCAGCCACAGTCAGGCCCTGCAGGCCAGGCGCGGCGCCTGGCTGCGCGAGGCCTATATTTATCTGCGCGGCGAGTTGCGCCAGCGCAAGCAGCGCCTGCAGCAGCTGTATTTCGATGACCTGCTGGCCTATCTGGATCAGGGCCTGGCGCTGGCAAACCCCCGCGGCGACGAGCTGGCAGCGGCGGTGCGCCAGCGCCATCCGGTGGCCCTGATCGACGAGTTCCAGGACACCGATCCGCTGCAGTACCGCATCTTCGATCGCATCTACCCGGCCGATGACCCCAGCGCCAGTCTGTTCATCATCGGCGACCCCAAGCAGGCGATCTACAGCTTCCGCGGTGGCGACATCCATACCTACCTGCAGGCCCAGCGCCATACCCCGCCGGCCCGGCGTTTCGGCCTGGACACCAACTGGCGCGCCAGCAGCGGCCTGGTGGAGGCGATCAACGCCTTGTTTCAGCACGAGGGCCTGGCGCAGCCCTTTGGTCAAAGCCAGGGCATCGACTTTGTTCCGGTCAAACCCTCGGATCGGGCCGACCGCGAGCCTTTGCTGATCGATGGCATGCCCCTGGATAAACCCCTGCGCGTCTGGCTGATGCCGGAAGCTGAAGCAGCAGACAAGCCGATGGGGATAGAGGTGGCCAAGGATCTGGCAGCCAATGCCTGCGCCAGCGAGATTGCCCGGCTGCTCAGCCTGGGGGATGCGGGTCGCGCCCATCTGGGCTCGCGGCCGCTGCAGGCGCGGGACATTGCCGTGCTGGTGCGCAGCGCCGATGAGGCCAAGCTGATGCAGCGCAGCCTGCGCGCCTGGGGAGTGGCCAGTGTCTGTCGTGGACGGGAATCGGTGCTGCAATCGGAGCAGGCGCAGGAGCTGGAATGGGTGCTGCAAGCGATCCAGCAACCGAGCAACCCGGGGCTGCTGCGGGCCGCTTTGCTGACCCGGCTGATGGGCTACAGCCTGAGCGAGCTGGATCAGCTGCTGGCGGATGATCTGGCCATCGAGGCGCTGCAGCAGCGCTTTGTCGGCTACCGTCTGCAATGGCAGCGCCAGGGCTTCATCGCCGCCTTGCAGCATTGGCTGGAGCAGGAGCGGGTGGCGGCGCGTCTGCTCGCCCAGGCCGATGGCGAGCGCCTGATCACCAACCTGCTGCATCTGGCGGAATTGCTGCAGCAGGCGGCGGGGCAAAATCCCGGCATCGACAACCTGCTCCACTGGTTCGCCCGCCAGCGCCAGGAGGCCAGCGAGGCGGAGGAGCTGGAGCTGCGCCTGGAAAGCGATGAGGCCCTGGTGAAAATAGTCACTATCCACTCCAGCAAGGGGCTGGAGTATCCCCTGGTGTTCCTGCCCTTTGTCTGGAGCCTCAAGCCCAAGACCAAGGTGGATTTACTGCTGTATCACGATGCCAATGATCGCCTCTGCCTGGACCTGGGCAGCGCCGACCTCGCCCTGCACCAGCAACAGGCGGAGGCCGAGCGCCTCAGCGAAAGCCTGCGCCTGCTCTATGTGGCGGTCACCCGCGCCAAGCACCTGTGCCAGCTCTGCTGGGGGCGGGTCAACGAGGCGGAGCGCTCGGCGCTGGCCTGGCTGCTGCATCAGCGCCGCGACGGCGAGGGTAAGCTGGTGGTGGAGATGCCCCAGAGCCAGCAGGCGATTGCTGCCGATCTGGCGAAACTGGGCGAGCGGGTGGAGCTGAGCCCACTGCCGGAGCCCGGCGATCAAACCTACCAACCCCTTGCTGGCGCTCAGCGCCCCCTGCGGGAGCTGAGACCCGCCGCCATCATCCGCAGCGATTGGCGGGTGACCAGCTACTCGGGGCTGATCCAGGGCTTGGAGAGCGAGCGGCCGGATCACGATGCCCAGACCGAAAGCCGAGGCCAGGAGCCGGTGGCTGGGGAGGGCATCTTCGGCTTTCCCAGTGGTGCCCGCGCCGGGGTTTTTCTCCACAGCCTGCTGGAGCACAGCGATTTCCAGAATCTGGCCGAGGCGCCGATTCAGGAGCAGATGCAGCGCCACGCCATCGAGCCCAGATGGCAACCGGTGCTGGCGCAGTTGCTTGCGGATGTCTGTGCAACCGAGCTGCAGCCGGGGCTGCGCCTGGCGGATATTTCTCGGGCCAATCGGCGGGATGAACTGGCCTTTGAATACCCCTTGGCGGGGCTGGCTGGCGCCGATCTGCGCGGCCTGCTGGCGGGCCTGGCGGAGTATCGCGCTG
>JADGBD010000267.1 GCA_015231665.1 Gammaproteobacteria bacterium | reverse complement strand
GCCGAGCAACAGCAGAATCCCCAGGCTCAACAGCAGCCAGTCTTCCACCAGATAGAACACCAGCACCGGTCCCAGCACCATCAGGATCAGGGTGCCGACATAGTGGATCAGCTCCAGCAGGCGCACGCGAAAACTGCGCTGTGGGCGGGTAAATCCCGGCACAAACCGGCGCAACAGGTAATGATTGAGGCGCGACAGGAGGAAAATGACGATGACCACCAACAGCGCCTCAAACAGATAGAGGCCAC
This sequence comes from Gammaproteobacteria bacterium, assembly GCA_015231665.1. Taxonomy (GTDB): domain Bacteria; phylum Pseudomonadota; class Gammaproteobacteria; order Chromatiales; family Chromatiaceae; genus Magnetovirga. Next base: position 3,231 of record JADGBD010000267.1, on the reverse strand, counting down.
GCTTCTGGAAGAAGGTCTTGAGGTAGTTCTGCGAGGCCTCGGTGAGTGAGACCTCTTGATCGATCAGGCTCTGTAGCTGCAGCTGTGCCGCTTGCAGCTCGCCCTGGGCCAGGGCCTGTTGTTTGCGCCAGCCAAGCTCCTGCTCCTCCAGGGCCAGGCGCAGCTCCCCAGGCTCGGTCTGCTGCAACAAAGCCTGCAGATTCGCCAGGGCCTGTTCGATCACCGGCATGCGCTGGCTGAAATGGTTGATCCGTTCCTTCAGCTCGGTCTTCTTGCGCAGCGGCCCGGTCATCTCCTTCATCTCCTCCAAAGCCGGCCTAATCAGCATCAGCAATTCCTGCTGAAAATCGAACTTGCCGCCCTCCTCCCCCTTGAGGCTGGCAATCCGCGCACCGGCCGCCAGGTCTTCAAAATTGCCCTGGACCCCGCGCAGGTCTTGCTCCAGGTCGTTGAGCTGGAGCTTCAGCTGTTCCTTCTCCGAGCTCGATTGACTGGCACTCAGGCGCTGGCTCAGGGTCTGGATGTCCGCCTGCAGGCTCTGGTGCAACTGCAGCAGGCTATTGAGGGTGGTCAGGGTATCCGTGGCCGCCAGGCTAAGGCCCCAGCTCAGCCATAGCAGCACAAGGGCCCAGAGAGGAAGATGACGCAATATCGACATAAGGCTTCTCAGGATCTATTACTCAGCATCTGCAATCATCCGCTGGGGTTCGCGGCCAGGGGCCGAGGTTCATCCTCGATCCAGAGCCAGGCAATCAGCAGGGCCAGCGCCGAGATCAGCGCCGAAATCAGAAAGGTCAGCAAGGGCCCGAGGGACTCCCAGACAAAACCGGCGAACAGGCTGCCCAGGGCGCCACCGGCGCCAAAGCTGATGCTGCTGTAGAGCGCCTGCCCGCGACCCTGATGCTTGCCAACGAAGTAATGATGGACCAAATGAATCGCCGCTGCATGAAAGGCGCCAAAGGTGGCGGCGTGGAACAGCTGCGCCAGCAGCATCAGCGGCATCACCTGGGGAAACAGGCCGATGAGCAGCCAGCGCAGGGCGGCGAGGAAAAAACTCGCCAGCAACACCCGCCGGGCACCAAAGCGATCGAGCAACTGGTGCATATAGATGAACACCACCACCTCGGCAATCACCCCCAGAGCCCAGAGACCGCCGATCAGGGTCTTGGAATAGCCGATGCCTTCCATGAAAATCGAATAGAAGGCGTAATAGCCGCCATGCCCTGCCTGCATGAGAAAGCAGGCAATAAAGAAGGCCAACACCCGCGGGTTGGCGATCACCTCGAGGATATGCCCCTGCTCCTCGGGATGGGGCCTATGCTCAGGGTCGCGCACCAGCAGGGAAGACAACCAGATTGCCGCGTAGATCGCCAGCATCACCGGCAGAATGATGCGCGGGCCTTGAGCGTCCACCGCCACCCCGAGCACCAGCACGGCAATGATGAAACCCACCGAACCCCAGACCCGCACCCGAGCATAGCGGGCGACATTGGCGCCGAGATAGCGGAAGGTGATCACCTCGAACTGCGGCAGCACCGCATTCCAGAAGAAACTGAACAGCACCATCGCAAGGGCCAGGGGCCAGAAGGCCTCAACGAAGAACACCGCGGCAAAGATCAGGGCGGTGAGCAGGGAGCCCAGGCGCACCATGGCCATGCGCTGTTCCAGATGATCCCCCAGCCAGCCCCAGAGGTAGGGCGCGACCATCTTGGTGGCCAGGGGAATGGCCATCAGCTGGCCAATGGCCAGGGCATCGAAGCCCAGGTCCTTGAGATACAGGCCCCAGAAGGGCGCCAGCACCCCTAGGGCGGCGAAGTAGAAGAAATAAAAGCCAGAAAGGCGCCAATAGGGCATGGGTCCTGGTTTCCTCTAGCAGCTGCCAGCTGCCAGCTGCCAGCGTTCAGCCAAGGACTGCGCTACCCCAGCATGCGCAGGAAGGAAGGCAACAAAACTCTGCGCCCTCTGCGCTTCTCTGCGTCCTCTGCGTCCCATGAAGTCCAGAATGGTCAGCCCGGAATCACCGGCGTGGTGCAGACCACATCGGCGTTCTGCGCCCGCTGCCGCAGGGCGTGATCCATCAGCACTATGGCCAGCATGGCCTCGGCGATGGGGGTGGCGCGGATGCCAACACAGGGGTCGTGGCGGCCCTCGGTGATCACCTCCACGCTGTGCCCCTGCAGATCCACCGAGCGCCCCGGCAGACGCAGGCTGGAGGTAGGCTTGAGAGCCATGCGGGCGATGATGTTCTGGCCGCTGGAGATGCCGCCAAGGACACCGCCGGCGTGGTTGCTGAGAAAGCCCTCGGGCGTCATTTCATCGCGGTGCTCGGTGCCCTTCTGCGCCACGCAGGCGAAACCGTCGCCAATCTCCACCCCCTTGACCGCGTTGATGCTCATCAGAGCATGGGCGATGTCAGCATCCAGGCGGTCGAAGATGGGCTCGCCCAGCCCCGGCGGCACACCCTCGGCAATCACCTGCACCTCGGCGCCGACAGAATTGCCCTCCTTGCGCAGGGCGTCCATGTAGGCCTCCAGTTCGGCCACCTGGCTGGGATCGGGCCAGAAAAAGGGATTCTGCTCCACCGCATCCCAGTCAAACCCCCGTGGCTTGAGCGGCCCCAGCTGGGACAGATGACCGCGAATGCGGATACCCAGGCGCTCCGCCAGCCATTTCTTGGCGATGGCGCCGGCGGCCACGCGCATCGCCGTCTCCCGCGCCGAGGAGCGACCGCCGCCGCGGTGATCGCGAAAACCGTATTTCTGCGTGTAGCTGTAGTCCGCATGACCGGGGCGGAACTGCTCGGCGATCTTGCCGTAATCCTTGGAGCGCTGGTCGGTGTTGTGGATCAGCAGGCCAATGGGGGTGCCGGTGGTGCGGCCCTCGAACAGGCCGGAGAGGATCTGCACCTCGTCCGCCTCACGCCGCTGGGTGGTGTGGCGCGAGGTGCCCGGCTTGCGTCGGTCCAGGTCGCGCTGCAGATCGGCCGCGGACAGCTCCAGCCCCGGCGGGCAGCCATCGACGATGCAGCCGATGGCCGGACCATGGCTCTCGCCAAAAGAAGTGACGCAGAACAGCTTGCCGATACTGTTGCCGGACATCTCAGGCCTCCTCCGCCAGGCCGCCGAAAATCTCCAGCAGGCGCGGGATGAACTGGCGCAACTCGCCGACCATGATGGCGAAGTTCACATCGAAGCGGGCGATGGCGTCCTCGGGCTTGGCATCGCTCACCTG
>JADGBD010000266.1:2969-3488 GCA_015231665.1 Gammaproteobacteria bacterium | reverse complement strand
GGATGGGCGGATGCTGGCACTCAACAGCTACGAAAACCGGGTCTATCAGGCGGGTATGGAGGAGGCCGAGCCACTGGTGGTCAAGTTCTATCGGCCCAACCGCTGGAGCAACGAGCAAATCCTCGAAGAACACGGTTTTGCCGAGGAGTTGGCAGAGGCCGAGATTCCCCTGGTCGCGCCGCTGCGGATTCAGGGCCAGACCCTGCATGTCCATCAGGGTTATCGCTTTGCCCTGTTTCCGCGGCGCGGGGGCAGGGCGCCGGAGCTGGATCAGAGCGAAACCCGCCTCTGGCTGGGCCGTTTTCTCGGCCGCATTCATGCCATCGGCGGCAGTCGCAAGTTTGCCTTTCGGCCCAAGTTGGATCCGGCTCTGATGGCACGCCAGGCACTGGACTATCTGCGCCAGGGAGACTGGCTGCCGGCGCATCTGCACAGTGCTTTTTTCAGCTTGGCGGATGACCTGCTGCGTGCCATCGACCGCCTGCTGGCGCAATGCGGCGAGTTGCGGTCGATTCGCAT
>JADGBD010000266.1:0-2937 GCA_015231665.1 Gammaproteobacteria bacterium | reverse complement strand
CGGGCCGGCGATTCAGGACCTGTGGATGCTGCTCTCGGGCGAGACCGAGGAAATGGCCGGGCAACTGGCCGATCTACTCGAAGGCTATCGCCAATTTCACCCCTTTGACCTGCGCCAGCTGCATCTGATCGAGGCACTGCGCACCATGCGCATGCTCCATTACGCCGCCTGGATCGCCCAGCGCTGGGATGATCCGGCCTTTCCCCAGGCCTTTCCCTGGTTTGCCGAACCGCGCTATTGGGAACACCTGATCCTGGATCTGCGCGAGCAGCTCAGCCGAATGCAGGAGCCCAGCATTGAGTTGTGGTGATTTTGTCACTGGAGGATGCAGAGAGCGCTGAGTAGCGCAGAGCACGCAGAGGGTTATAGAGAGTGTGAGAAGACTGGGCTGGCCATTGGGATACTTTTACTACGCAGGCCGTTTCGTCCCTCACCCAGCCATCTCAGCGCCCGGATCCCTTACAACATAGCCCGCAGGCGGTAGATCATCTCCAAGGCCTGGCGTGGGGTCATGTTGTCGGGATTCAGGCCTTTGAGTTTGTCCAGCGCAGGGTGGTCGGGCTCGGGTTCGGGTTCTGTGCCGAACAGGGAGAGCTGGCGAGCCCCCTGTTCGGCGTGCTGTTTGGCGGATTGCTCCAGTTCGCGCAGACGTTTGCGCGCGCGCTGGATCACCTGTTGGGGCACCCCCGCCAGCTGCGCCACTTGCAGGCCGTAGCTCTGGTTGGCAGGGCCTTCCTTGACTGCGTGCAGGAAGACTATGCCTTCGCCGTGTTCCACCGCATCCAGATGGACATTGGCGATGCCCGGATATTCTTCGGGCAGGGTGGTCAGCTCGAAATAATGGGTGGCGAACAGGGTGAAGGCCTTGACCCGGGTGGCCAGTTCGACGGCGCAAGACCAGGCAAGGGAGAGACCGTCAAAGGTGCTGGTACCGCGGCCGATTTCGTCCATCAGGATCAAGGATTGGGCGCTGGCGTTATTGAGGATATTGGCGGTCTCTTCCATTTCCACCATGAAGGTGGAGCGGCCGCCGGCGAGGTCATCGGAGGCGCCGATGCGGGAGAAGATGCGGTCGATGGGGCCGATCTCGGCATGACCGGCCGGGACAAAGCTGCCGGCGAAAGCGAGCAGGACGATCAGGGCGGTCTGGCGCATGTAGGTGGATTTGCCGCCCATGTTGGGGCCGGTGACGATGAGGATGCGCCGCTGCTCGCTGAACTCAACTCCATTGGCGACAAAGGGGCTCTGGCTCAGTTGCTCGACCACCAGATGGCGGCCGCCCTCAATGCGCACGCCCGGGACATCGCTCAGCTCGGGCATCACCAGATCGAGCCGCTGCGCCCTCTCGGCAAGGCAACAGAGCACATCCAGCGCAGCCAGGCCATCGGCGCTCAGTTGCAGCGGACCCAGGCGTTGGATGAGGGCTTCCAGCAGTTCCTCGTAGAGCCATTTCTCCCGCGCCAGGGCCCGCTCCCGTGCGGATAGCACCTGATCTTCAAACTTCTTCAACTCCGGGGTGATGAACCGCTCCGCCCCTTTGAGGGTCTGCCGGCGCACATAGTCCTCGGGCGCTTGCTCGGCCTGGTTGCGATTGAGTTCGATGTAATAGCCATGCACCCGGTTGTAGCCCACCTTGAGACCGCTAAAGCCGGTGCGCTCGCGTTCGCGCTGCTCCAGTTCAAGGAGAAACTGATCGGCGTTGGCGGATAGATGGCGTAGCTCATCCAACTCGGCATCGTAGCCTTCGGCGAGGACCCCGCCATCGCGGATCAGCATTGGCGGCTGAGGGATGATCGCGCGCTGCAGTAGCGCGCAGCTGTCCGGTTGCTCGCCGATCTCCGTGCCAATCTCCTGCAGCAAAGGCGCTTCCAGGGGCTGCAGCAGCTGTTGCAGCCGGGGTAGCAGGGCGAGGGAGTCGCGCAGGGTGGCCAGATCGCGCGGGCGCGCCGATTTCAGCGCCACCCGGGCGAGGATGCGCTGCAGATCGCCGATGCCGCGCAGCTCCTCGCGCAGGGGTTCGAAGCGGTAACTGTCGATCAATTCGGCGATGGCCAGGTGGCGCTGGCGCACCGCATCCCTATCCCGCAGGGGTCGGTTCAACCAGCGCCGCAGCAGTCGGCTGCCCATGGCCGTAGCCGTGCTGTCGAGCACCCCGGCCAGGGTGTCCTTGGGTCGGCTGCTCAGGCTCTGGTCGATCTCCAGATTGCGCCGGGTGGCGGCGTCGATGATCACCGCGCTGTCGCGCTGTTCCACCGCCAGGCCGCGCAGATGGGGCAGGGCGGTGCGCTGGGTGTCCTGGACGTAGTTGAGCAGGGCGCCGGCGGCACAGATCGCCAGGTTCATCTCGGCACAACCGTAACCGCCCAGATCCTTGACGCCAAACTGGTTGCACAGCAGGCGCCGCGCCGTCTCCACCTCAAAATGCCAGGGCGGCCGTCGGGTCAGGCCGCCGCTTTTGGGCAGCTGATCAATCAGCGCGCCGGTTTCATCCAGCAGCAGCTCGGCAGGGCGCAAACGTTCCAGCTCACCCATCAGGGCTTCCTGGCCCTCAAGCTCCTGCAGCAGAAAGCGGCCGCTGGTCAAATCCAGATAGGCCAGACCAAAACGGCCATCGCCGCCTTCGGTCAGGGCCAGCAGCAGGTTATCCCGGCGTTCCTCCAGCAGGGCCTCGTCCGTCACCGTGCCGGGGGTGACGATACGCGCCACCTGCCGCTCCACCGGCCCCTTGCTGGTAGCCGGATCGCCGATTTGCTCACAGATCGCCACCGACTGCCCCAGCCGCACCAGCTTGGCCAGATACCCCTCAGCAGCATGATAGGGAATACCGGCCATGGGAATGGGCTTGCCCGCCGACTGCCCCCGCTTGGTCAGGGTGATGTCCAGCAGCCCCGCCGCCCGCTCGGCATCCGCATAAAACAGCTCGTAAAAATCCCCCAT
>JADGBD010000265.1 GCA_015231665.1 Gammaproteobacteria bacterium | reverse complement strand
GCCTTCGGGAAGGGGCCGCAAGTTGACCCCGAGCCCGGTGAAGCAGCGGGCGCTGGAGCAGCAGATTCCGGTCTATCAGCCGCTGAATTTCAAGACCGAAGAGGATCGAACCGCCCTGGCAGCGCTCAATGCCGATCTGATGGTGGTGGTGGCCTACGGCCTGCTGCTGCCCCAGGCGGTGCTGGATGCGCCGCGGCTGGGCTGCATCAATATCCATGCCTCCCTGCTACCGCGCTGGCGCGGTGCCGCGCCGATCCAGCGCGCCATTGCCGCCGGCGATAGGCAAAGCGGCGTGTGCATCATGCAGATGGAGGCGGGGCTGGACACGGGACCTGTGCATCTGCGCAAGACCTGCCCTATCTTCCCCAGCGATACCGCCCAGGATCTGCACGATCGCCTGGCCCAACTGGGCGCCGAGGGGCTGATCGAGGCCCTGCCCCTGCTGGAGCAGCCGGGTCACAGCCCCGAGGTGCAAAACGACGCCGATGCGGTCTATGCCCACAAGCTGAGCAAGGAGGAAGCGCAGATCGACTGGAGCCAGTCCGCCGCGCAAATCGACCGCCTGATCCGCGCCTTCAAGAACCGCTTCGGCGCGGTGAACGAGCTGGGCATGGGGATCAGGTGATTCGCCTCTGGCGCGCCAGCCCGCTCGATGACCAAAGCAGCCAGCCCCCGGGCAGCATCCTGCGCTGTGACAAGCAGGGCCTGGATGTGGCCTGTGGCCAGGGCGTGCTGCGCATCAGCGAGCTGCAGATGCCGGGCAAGCGTGCCATGGCCGTGGCTGACTTCGTCAACGCTCAGCAGCTGCAGGGGTGCTTCCTTGGCGCTTGATTCCCGCGGCTGCGCCGCCCGGGTGCTGGCGGAGGTGGTCGGTGGCCGCTCCCTCACCGAAGCCCTGCAGGCGCCCTGCGTGGCGCAGAGCGACCCCAGCTTTGTCCAGGCACTGTGCTACGGGGTCCTGCGCCAGTACCCGCGCTATCCACTGATCCTGCAGCGACTCCTGGCCAAACCCCTCAAGCCCGCGGATGCCGACATCCAGGCCCTGCTGGAGAGCGCCCTGTTTCAGCTGGAACAGATGCGCGTACCCGCCCACGCGGCGATCAACGAATCGGTCCAGGCCACTCACGCGCTGAAGAAGAAATGGGCCGCCGGCCTGGTCAATGCGGTGCTGCGCCGCTATCAGCGTGAGGCACTACAGCTGCAGACGGCGCTGGAGGACACCCCTGAGTTCGCCCATGCCCTGCCGGCCTGGTTGCTCCAGCGCCTGCAGCAGGCCTGGCCAAAGCAGTGGTCAGACATAGCCGCCGCCAGTGCCGAACAAGGCCCCCTATGCCTGCGCATCAATCGCCAGCAAATCGAGCGCAAGGGCTATTTCCAGCTGCTGCAGGCCGATGGACACGGCGCGGAACTGGCCGCGCGGCCGCATCTCCATGCCCCTGACGCCATCTTGCTGGAGCGGGCGGTGGCGGTGGAGCGCCTGCCGGGCTTTGCCGAGGGCCTGGTCTCGGTGCAGGACGCCGGTGCCCAGCTGGCCGCGCCCCTGCTCGCCCCCCAGCCCGGCGAGGCGATCCTGGATGCCTGCGCCGCCCCCGGCGGCAAGGCCTGTCATTTATTGGAACTGGCGGGAGCCGGGCTGGAACTGACCGCCCTGGACCTGGCGCCCAAGCGCCTGGCGCGGGTTGAAGACAACCTCAAGCGCCTGGGGCTGAGCGCCCACTGCCGCACCGGCGATGTCACCGCACCGGCCGGTGCCTGGGCCGAGCGGCAGTACGCCAAGATTCTGCTGGATGCCCCCTGCTCCGCCACCGGGGTGATCCGTCGCCATCCCGACATCAAGCGCCTGCGCCGCGATGCGGACATCGCCCAGCTGGCCGGGGTGCAGCAGCAGGCCCTGCGCGCCCTCTGGCCTCTGCTGCAACCGGGCGGGCGCCTGCTCTACGCCACCTGCTCGATCCTGCCGGAGGAGAATGAGCAGCAGATCGCCCGCTTTCTCGCCAGCCAGCAAAACGCCGACGAGATCCCGATTCAGGCCGACTGGGGCCAGGCGCTGGCCCATGGCCGCCAGATCCTGCCCGGCGAGGCGGATATGGACGGCTTCTACTATGCCCTGCTGGAGAAACGCTCGGCATGAGATGGCTGATGCCTTGCTTGCTTTGCCTGCTCGGCTCGACCCTGCTAGCCTCAACACCGCTTGGATCGGCATTGGCCAACCCACCTGGACCAGCAGCGGGCATCAGCATCAGCCAAGCGAAGATCGAGCGCGAGGGCGAGTTCTACCTGCTCCAGGCGGTAATTCAATACAACCCCAGCGCGGCCGTGCTGGAGGCACTGCACTCCGGCGTGCCCATGGTGTTTCAGGTGCAGCTGCAGGTGCAGCGGCGCGGTGCCTGGTTCTGGGAATATCCTATCCTGGAGCGCCGGCTGCCCTATCAGCTGCGCTATCATGCCCTCGCCGCGGCCTATGAGCTGATCACCCCCGAGGGCGCCCAGCCTCTGCGCTTCGCCACTCTGGCCGCGGCCCTGCGGGTGATGGGCAAGCTGGAGCGCAGCCGGCTGGTGCCGGTGGACTATCTCAAACCCAACACCCCCTATGAGCTGCGCATGGAGGTCACCCTGGACATAGAATCCCTGCCCGTGCCCCTCCGACCGCTTGCCTATCTGTCGAAGAACTGGTCGATTCATCAGGAGACCCGCCGATGGCCGCTGAATCCCTGAAACCCCTGCGCAGCGCCTGGGCCGTGGTCGGCCTGCTGGTCGCCCTGCTGGTGGCCCTGCACCTGATGAGCAATGCGGTGCAGGAGGCCGAGGGCCTCAGCCGCCTGTTCGTCCCCCTGCTGATCTTCAGCCTCAGCGGCCTGGCGGTGATGGTGCTGCTGATCCTGTTCAATGGCTGGCGCCTGTGGCGGGAGTACCGCCGCGATGCCGCCGGCTCGCGCCTGACCCTGCGCATGCTGGTGATCTTTCTCCTGCTCTCCCTGCCGCCGGTGGCGGTGGTCTATTACTACTCGGTGGACATCCTCCTGGAGGGCATAGATCGCTGGTTCGACGTGGACGTGGGCGCGGCGGTGGAGCAGAGCCTGGCCCTGAGCCAGGCCTCCATGGACCTGCACAAGAAGGAGAAGCTGCGCCTGACCAATTACCTCTGGCAGGGCCTGCAAGACAGCTCCCAGACCGCCCTGGCCCTGACCCTGGATGAGCTGCGGGACAATTTCGATGCCCAGGAACTGCTGCTGCTGGATTTCAGCAGCAACATCATCGCCTCCAGCAGCGCCAACCCGACCCAGATTTTCTTAAGCCCGCCGGAGAACGAGGTGCTGCGCCAGGTGCGCCGGGGCCAGCCCTTTGTCTCCCTCGACCCCAGCGCCGACGGCTCCGAGCTGATGGTGCGGGTGGTGGTGGCCGACCCGAAAAACCGCCCCCTGCTGCTGCAGGCGCGCTACCGCACCAGCGAGCAGATCGGCAAGCTGTCGGAACAGGTGCAGGACGCCTTCCGCCGCT
>JADGBD010000264.1 GCA_015231665.1 Gammaproteobacteria bacterium | reverse complement strand
CGCATCTGGTACATGAAGAACCTGACCCCGGTGAACAGCGCGGTGGCCACGCCGCTCCACACCAGCATTTCCTCCAGGCCGAAGCCGCGGCTGATGTAGCGGGCCGCCATGAACACCACAATGAGCAGGATCACCAGCGGGGTCATGTCGAGGTAGCGGATGCCGGCCTCGTGCTCGAAGGCGAAGGCCTTGGCCGGGGTGATTTCGTCCTCTGCCGCGGCCGCTTCGAGCATGCCGCGGATCGCCGCCGGTACCCCGCCGGAGTCCTGGGCAATGTGGCGGATGAAGCGCTGGCGGGTGCGCTCGTCACTGAAGCGCAGGGGATGGCGCGCCAGCCACGCCTCGGCCAGCTGGCTGCAGTCCGCCAGGGGCAAGGGGCGCAGGTCGATCTGCAGGGGAAAGCGCCAGAGCAGGCGGTTGATGCGGCTGCGGCGGTTGTCTGCATCCATGCCAGCGGCGATGCGGCAATGGTCGAACAGCTCGGCATAGACCTCGGCCAGGCTCGGCGGCACCTCCAGGCTGTCGATGAAGATCAGGCAGGGCCGCCGATCCAGCGCCTGCAGCAGGATGGGCACGGCCTCGGCGGTGTTGAGGCGGGCGAAGGTGCGGGCGATGTGGCGCCAGGCCAGCCCCTCGCGCTGAGCCCGGGCGGTGAGGCGCGGCCCGAGCAGGGCCTTGGGCATGGCCAGACCGACGATCTCATGCAGCTGCACCGCCAGCTGGGTCAGCACCGCCTTGGTGCTGCCGGGCTCCAGCCAGATCGGCTCGCGGTAGCGGCCGGGCTGGGCCCTGATGCGCTCAAACACCTGGCGCAGAGCACAGCTCTTGCCCATGCCTGCACGGCCACGGATGAGCACATTGCGCCCCTCCAGCAAGGCCTGCTCGGCGCGGGCTATTTCGTCAGCGCGACCAGTAAAGCCTGTAATGGCTTCCACTCATCCCCTCCGTGCTTGCGCGCGATCAGCTCCACGTCCACCGCCAGCTTGCGCCGGGCACGCCGGCTGGCCTGCTCCGCCTGGGTGCGGGCCTCGATGTCGGCCCAGAGGCGGTCTTGCTCCACCAGGCCCTGTTCGATCTGATCTTCCTGATACAGCGCCCGGTCGCGCTTGAGCGCCAGGGTCTGCGCCAGCTCGGGCAGCTGCAGCGCGGCCTGCCGCAGCAGCGCCAGATCGGCGAGAAAGGCCTGCCGACAGGCCTCAGCCGCCAGCGCCGCCGCCTCTCGCGCCTGGGCCTGAGCCCGCCGCCGCTGGGTCTGATCCAGCGGCAGGCTGAACACCAGCCCGGCATTGAAGCCCTCGGCCTCGTCACTGGTGGCGGCCAGGGCATAGCCCGCCCTGAGCTTGGCCTCCCAGAGCGGCGCGGCCTGCTCGATCTGCACCAGCTCGGCCTTGCCCCGGTAGCCGGGGCAGTTGTCCCGCACCAGCAGCAGGGCATCGTCCAGCAGTGGCGATGCGAGCAGCTTGCTAGGCGCCAGCGCCAGTAGCAGCGCGATCAGGCCGCTGGCTGGTTTCACGGCCGGGGCCTGATGGGGCCGCACCAGTGGCAGGGGTCGCCGGGGCGCGGGCCTTGGTTGAGCTTGCCGCTGTTGTTGCAGTGGATGCAGTGCTGGTGCAGCAGATGGCAGCGGCCGCAGCGCCAAAAGCCCTGCGCACCGGATACCGGGTGCAGGTTGCCGCCGCAACGGCAACGAAACTGGTGCGCTCTTACTCAAACAGATCCCGCTGCACCGGCAGCATGCTCAAGACCACCAGCCCGGCCTGCTGCAGCAGGAGCATGTCGCGCACCTGGGCGAGCGATTCATCGTCCAGCGCCTCCGCCTCCAGCGCCAGGGCCAGCTTGCCGTCATCGGTGGTGGTGATTTTCTTCAGCCGCACCAGCAGCCGCTCCACACTGGCGGCGAGGTTGGCGGGGTCGTTCTTGCGAAGTTCGATCAGGTCAGTCATGGGCATTACTCCGTGGCGTCGAGAAGGGGGAAGGGGGTGCGGGGGAAACCCCCTCGCACAAATAGTCGATGATCAGATGCTTGGCCGGCTCCCAGCCGTGGCAGACCACGGCAAGAAAGCCTTGCTTGGTGAGTTGGCGAATCCAGGCCCGCTGTGCCGGGCTGGGCTTGCCGCTGGCGGTCTTCAGCTCGATGAACAGCCCATGCCAGCGCCGCCGCGCCACCGGCAGGAACAGATCGGGCACCCCGGCCTGCACCCCTTCGGCCTTGAGCCGGGCGCCGGTGATGCGATCCCGCGCGCCACCGTTGGGGATGGCGAACAACAGCGCCAGCTCGGGCAGGGTGGCCGCCTGCAGCCGCGCCCAGCGGATCAGGGCCGCCTGCTCGCGGTGCTCGCTCATGGCTGGCCTCGCTTGTCCTGCTTGCCCTGCTTGTCCCGTAGCGGCCAGAGCTGACGCACCAGCCGTTCCACCTCGGGGCGCAGATGGGGCGGCACCTGGCCGAGAATCTGCAGCCGCCGCCAACGCTGCCGCTCCTTGAGCAGGGCGTTGACGAAATCGCCCACGGTCTTCATGCCCGCCCTCCCAGCCGCTGGCGGTACTCCTCCAGGCTCAGGCCCATCAGCCGGGCGTGCTGGGCGAGGATGGCATCGTTGTCCGGTGGCGCCTCCACGCGCCGCGCTTGCCGTTGCCTGGCCTCCCGCTGAGCCTGAATCCCCGCCCCCGCCTCCAGCGCAAAAGTGCCCAGCACCGCCCGATCCACCAGCCCACGCAGACAGGACAGCGGCGAAACCCGAATCCGCTCCGCCTGGATCAGCGCCGCCAGCTCGTCCAGCAAATCCTGCGCCTGCGCCGGCACCCGGCTGAGCATCTGCGCCGCCTTGCGCCGCTCCGCCGGGGTCAGGCTGGGTGGGTAGTCAAGGGCCTGGTCCGGGCCAGCGGGGTTCGGCTCGGCTTCCTGCCCCAAGATCTCAAAATCACCACCACCACCGGGGAGCGGTTGCGCGGCTGCGCGTGGAGGAGGGTTTGTGGTGGTGGTGTTTATTTGTTTATCACTGTTTATTGAGGGGACCGTTTTGGTCCCCCCAAACGAACCGTTTTGGTCCTCTTTTGCGGACTGTTTTGGTCCGGACCAAAATGGTCCGGACTGAATCGGTCCGGACTGAAATGGACCGGACTGTTTTGGTCCCTCCCATTGGAGATAGTCTTTCTGAATGCCAATCAGCTGGTCCTGCTCCTGGATCACATGGCGGGCTTTCAGATCCCGCAGGGTAGCCCGGCAATGGGTCACTGCCAGGCCGGTCAGCTGCGCCAGCTGAGATGCCGGGATGCGGTCCAACTTGCGGCCAAAGCCGTAGGTCTTGCGAATCACCGCGAGCAGAACCAGCAGCTCACGCTTGCTGAAATCAGCCAGCAGAATCGCCTCCAGCAACTCATCAGCAATGCGGGTAAAGCCCTCCTCACACTGCGGACTGGCCATATCAATTCCCCGCCAGATCGTTGAGTGTCACCCCCAGGGCCTTGGCCAAGGCCTTTGCGGTGTTCAACGAGGGCGAAATGT
>JADGBD010000263.1 GCA_015231665.1 Gammaproteobacteria bacterium | reverse complement strand
ACGTCTTCAACCCGCGCGGTCAGTTCACCGTTTTCTATGCCCGTGGTATCCAGCCCCAGCCGCTGCGCCAACTCATCGGTCACCACAATCTCGCCCTCGGGATGTGCCTCGATCCAATCCTTCACATAACCCAGGTCATCGGTAGCCTTGAGTTGCAGAGGCCACTGCTCGCCGCTGGCCTCATCGAACAGTTGCACATCAAAGCCGGGATGATTGGTTTCCGGGTAGATGCTGGCATAGACGCTATCGCCATCGGCGTTTTCCAGGGCGACAAACTCCATCTCGAAAGCAATGCCCTTGATGTTGTTGATCAATCCATCGATCTGGCTGCCATTGTATTCGGCCAGACGAGCGCCCATTTCCTCGACACTGGCATAGCGGAACTCTTCGGAACTGCGGCGCAGGGCAGCGAGGATCGACTGGTTTTCGGCATCGATCTGAAAACCGGGGGAAAAGGCCAGGTCAGTCAGGCAGGCAAGAATGGCCGCCTCGTCAAAATGGTTTTTTAGATAACGCAGCGTGGGGCCTGCCATGGCCTACTCCTCCCTGCCGGATTGATGATATTCCTTGCCCTTGCGTTTACCCTCGACCTTGGCCGCATCCCAGGCATCCGTAATCGCCTCGCGAGAAAGTTTTCTGCCCTTGGCACGCTCCTGCACCAGATAATCCAACACCCTGCCGATGGCATAGGTCAGCCCATAGACCAAGGGGATGGTGGTGAAGCCTGCCAGGCCCGGCAAGCCCACCTTGTACAGCCCCAACGCGGCTTGTTGGGCCAACATCCCCAAGCCGATGACCTTGGCCAATTCAAGGACAATCTCGCGGAGAGAGCTTTCGGACAGGGGTATGCCACGCACCGCCGCCAGGCGCTCAGCCAGATACATTTGTATAGGCGTGAGCAGAAAGATGTCGGCAAAGGGAATCGGCTGAACCGCCACCCCGGCACAGGCAGCGGCGATGATGTGAATGACACGCTCGGCCTTCTCGTCAGCCGAGAGATCCTCGCGGCTTTCGATGTCGGTCAGGTTGCGGCTGACGCTGGCTTTGAGGTTATCGATCTGGCTGTTGATGTCCATGGTGCATCTCCTGGTAGTAACGCATTCAAACGCCAATGAGCCGCGGCTCAGGCTCGACATTCAGTGGCAACATCGGGTAGAAGAATTGAAAGACTTCCTCCTCTACCGGCTCCGCGGGCAGCTCGGGCGCCGGACCCAGCATCGTGGCGAGTAACAGCAACAACAGGTAATCCATCTTCACCCCCTATCGGTCCAGTCTCAGATCCCTTTTAGTGCAGCCGGCGTTTACCTGGCACGAACTCTATGCAGCCTTCTCGCCACTCCCTGCCAACAAATCGATGCAGGCTCCCGATCACCTGGAAAAGCTCTCGCCGCACCTCACCCAGGGTCCGTCCCTGCACCCGCAGATCCAGCACGTACTCATCAACACCCAACCGGTTTTTTTGCCTTGCCATGAAAACCTCCCCGCTCAGTGATGATGAATGCGCCGATAGCGCCGACCAACAGTGACCACCTGCCCCTCAATTTCCACCAGATAGGCATCCAGCTTTTTCTCCAGTCGGGCATAGGTCTTTTCCGGAATCTGCCGGCGCAGAAGATCCCGTCCGCGCCGATCGAAATGCACCAGGGTAGCCTTGCTGCCATCGTGAACGCGCCGACCAAACTGCTGCAACCAAGCCAGAATGTTCGAGTCGATACCGCGTTGCTGCATACGCACATGGGCATGGTGAGTCATCTGCATGGGTCGCCTCCACAAGTGGATCGGTTGCCGTCACTGGCTTTATGTCCTAAGAAAATGATAGCGAGGAATGTTTGCGCCAACCCAAAGCGCAAGCTTGCGTCAAAAACCAAAGGACTGTTGGAACGGCCTTGCCACCCTGTGTGCGAGCCCCAGTTGGTCCAGGAAGGCGGTTGGGGATCGCAGTGCGTCTTCAAATAGGCTGCTTTGGTGCAGTGCCACGCAAAGGGCAACCGAGCGTGCCTGACAGTTGATCGAGACCTTGGGATTGAATTCAATATCGGTGAAGGCGGCGAAGCCCTGCACCGCCTCCATCAGCCGCGGCTGCTGTTGCAGGGCATTGAGGTAAAGCCAGTCATAGAAAGCCGATTGCGGCTGCAACGGCCACGCCATCCCCGAAAACACAAAGGCTTGCAGATCGCCGCTGACCTTGAGTCGCTCATCCCGTTTGGCATCAATGGGGCGTGCCTGATACAGATCGGTAAAGGGCCCGCCCTGACGAAACTGTTTGCTGCCTTGAAAGAAACACTCCACTGGTGCACTCAGGCCCGCCTCAGATCGCAGAGAGAGGTTGAAGGCACTCAAGGCTCGCCCCAGGGGATTCTCCGATTTGCTGGAGACTTCCAACAGCGGACCGGCCAAACCGGCGGACTGATGCAGTGCGCGAATGGATTTCTGTTTCTGGCTGAGTGCCATGCCCGGATGCCACTCAAAGGTCACCATCGGCTCCAACACCAGCTGACGCGGATTGGATTGGGGAATAAAAATGGGGCGCTGCGCCATATCAACCTCCGCTGCCCTGGAATCAGAGCTGAATGTTTTCGAGTGAACTCACATACCCCACACGGTGGTAGTGATCTTCCCGCTTCTGAAACCAATGTGGCATCACCGCGGCATGGGGTCGCAGCGACGGCCCCAGGGCCTCAAGATCAAAGTCATCCCGCCCCGCCACCGCCTGAATGTACTGCGCAGGGCTGTGATCCCGCACCAGCACCTCCGCCTGCGGATCGGTCGGCTGGGAGTCGTCCAGATTCTGCCAGCGACACTCGCCTTCAAACAGTCTCTCAAAGGCATCCACGCCCTCGAAATGGCTGTCCTCCTGATGACGATAATGGCTGGAGGCCGCATTACCCGGTACGAACAGGCAATCCAGACGCCACAGAATGCTGGGATCCAACAGCAATACCGCCCACTGCACGCTAGGCAGATCACAGCGTTTGCGGAAAAACAGCCCGTAGTTGGGGAAGCTCAGGGAGGTGGAAATCCAGTCCAGTCGCCCATCCAGCCGATACTGATCCGGAAACAGCACCGCCTCATCCTGCAACTGGCTGCGGGCGATCAACCCCCGGCCCAGAATACCGGGCAGGTTATCCAGCGGGGTGAAATGCAGCACATGCCTGATCCCCCGAGCGCGCACTGCCTGAGCCATATGTGAGGCAGCACCGCGCACCCAGCCCGGCTCGTTCAGCCCCAGTTCCGCTTGCCTGATCATCATGTTCGTCATAACCGCACCCTCCTGCTGTTGTCCTGCTCAACCTGAAGCAAGCCTACGCAGGAGGACGACAAGATGCGGGAACGGCAAGCTTGCGCTGGGGCAAGCGTTAGGGGCGTAAACCTCAGACGCCGATCTGATGGCGAAACTGATCCATGGCCTGGCGCACGGCGGGCTGCTGGCGATAGACGTCTTCCAAGGCACGCACCACCGCACAGGCTGACTGGGTCATCCAGGCAGGTGCCTCGGGGTTCTCCGGCC
>JADGBD010000262.1:1200-3527 GCA_015231665.1 Gammaproteobacteria bacterium | reverse complement strand
GGGATACCCAGGGGTCGGTGTTGTCATGCACGGCGCGGTAGTAATGCCCCTTTTCCTCCATCCGCTGGATGAAGGTGAGCTGGCGCTTGGCCGGCCAGTTGCGCCAGTCGCTGAGGGTGACGTTCATGATGTCACCGGTGTAGGGCAGGTCTTCGATGTATTCGGTGATGAAGCCCAGGTCCGCGAGGTTGCGGGCGCCGCCGCTGGAGCGGGTGGAACCGGCCAGGCGCTCGGGGTCGCGGCTGGCGGTGGCGGCCAGGGTCTTGATGTCATCGAGGAAGGTGCGCGGCGAGAGCATGCCTTCTTCCGCCGCCTCCAGCACCTCGCGCAGCATCTGGTAGAGGTCGCTGAGCTGGTCGCGGGTGAGCAGCACGCGCACGTCCAGGGCCTGGCGCTCGGGCTGCTTGAGGTCGCGATCCACCACCCAGGCGTCGAATACCGAGGGGATCTTGCCTTTCTGCGGTGGGTCCAGATACTGCATGCGCAGGGCGTAGCCGAGCTTGCTCACCTTGGCCTGGAGGGCGGCGAGTTGCGGATCGGCCGGTGCCTCGGTCGCGGCGGTGGCCTCGCCCGGTGCCTGGCCTGCACCCTTGCTCATCTGCGCCACCAGCTGACCGCCGAGGGCATCGAGGACGCGACCGAAATCGCCTACCGCGCCGGTACGCACGCCGTAGTAGAGATCGCCAATCCCGGGGACAAAGGACAGGGCCTTGTACTGGTCGCGGGCGGTGTCGTGATTTTCCGCACCCTGGGGGGTGAGCAGGTGGAGGACAAAGATGGCGATGTTGTTGTCCCGCGCCAGCTGGCGCAGGGCTTCGGCGCTCATGCCGCTGCCGGAGAGAGGGTCGCTGCCCTCGCGGGCGCCGGCGTCGGTGATGAGGATGACGTAGCGGGCCTTGTAGCTGCCCCAGCTGATCTCTTCAATCGCCTGCTTGACCCCGGCGTAGGCATCCTCGCGGAAGTCCTGGCTGGAGACCTCGGTGGCCTTGACCTCGGCCACGTTGGCGAAGAAGTCACCGGCGGAGCGGCCTTGTTTCAGGTCGGCGAAGACCTTGCTTCGAAACTCCAGGCCGGGCACGGCGTTGGTGTCGTCACGGAAGGCCACCAGACCAAAGGCGACATCGCCCTCGGGGTCCTTGCTGGAGATGTCATCGTAGATCTTCTGCACCGCTGCGCGGGTGCGGGTGATGTAGGGCTGCATGGACTTGGTGGCGTCAACCACAAAGACCACGCCGGTGTTCAGGCCAGAGACCGTGGTGGCACCGTTGGCCGGCTGTGTCGCCGGAGCGGTGCTGTTGGCGGCCGGGGTGGTATCGGCCTCGCTGCTGTTGTGCGGCACCGAGGAGATGCGCAGCATGCGGCCCTTTTCGCTGCCGACAAAGATGTCGCGGTACTCGCGGATGGGCACCAGGTAGAAGTCGTCACGGATGTCCACATAACCCTTGGGCTGGATGGCCACCACCGGGCTGTCCGGCGGTAGCTGGCCGCCATCGGCGGCGCTGTAGAGAAAATCATAGGGCGCGGGGTCGGCCGGGGTGGTCTCGGCCAGCTTGGCGAGCTGATCGGGGTTGCGGAACAGCATCACCCGGTCGTGCCCGGAGGGGTCGCGAAAGGCCACGGTGAGGCCGTGATTCCAGTCGATCAGCTGGGCCTTTTCGATCCAGCCCTGGGTCTCGCCATGGCTGTCAAAGCCGACCTGGACCCAGTCCTTGCCGTTGTGCTGCTCACGGGCATAAACGTAATACATGCTGAACGGCGTGGCCGGCTTGGCCAGCAGGTTGCCGGGCGTTGCCACCAGGTTGGCGCCGGGCTTGGCGAGCACCCGCTGATACAGGGTCTTCTTGCCGGCGATGAGCAGGGGTTTCTTGCCTGGCTCGGCCCAGCTGACGCCGGAGATCAAGCCCAGCAGGGCGATCAGCAGAAGGGGGGTGAGGATTTTTTTGATCATCTTGTCCATTCCAGAATTGCTTACCAGCCCACCAGCAGGCGGCTGGCCTTTTCATCACCACTGGCGGCGGCGGCCTTGACCCGCAGCTTGAGATCACGCAGCTGGGCCTCGGCCTTGGTTATGCCCAGCATCATCGCCTGCATGTACCATTTGTGCGCCTGGGCAAAGTCCGGGGCCTCGTAGAAGCTGGTCTTGGGGTCGTAGTAGGCCGGGTCGGCCATCTCCGCCAGCACCAGGGTAGAGGGACCGTGGCCCTGCTTGGCCAGGTAGAAGTAGATCAGATAGGCATCCGCCAGCTGGCCTTGTTGCATGAAGCTGCCAGCCTGGGCGAACAGGGTCTCGGGATCGGCGGTGTTGCCGCGGCTGCGCACATCGTCAA
>JADGBD010000262.1:0-1190 GCA_015231665.1 Gammaproteobacteria bacterium | reverse complement strand
CGCGCCTGATTGCCTTCCTCGGCGCTGCCCTCGGCAATGGGCTCGGCGCCCAGGTCCGGGGTAAACTGACCGGGCTTGGCCGGTGTCGGTGCCAGGGGTTGAATCTGGCCGCCGGGCAGGGGCTTGGGGCCCTCATCCTTGCCGCCGAAATCGACAAACAGCAGGTTGAAGCCCAGCAGGATGACAATACCCACGACCAGGGCGATACGCAGAGCGCCGCCCCCTTTTTTGCCTCTGCTCGCCTGTCGATCTTCTTCACGCAGAGCATTAAATAATTTACTCTCGCTCATTTACTCTCCCCATTGGCAAGTCCGCTGCCTTGGTTGCTGCGGTTAATCAGGCTCCGCTTTATATCATACCGCCATTATCGGAACAAAGAAATCCTAATGTCTCAGAGTCATAGCACAGATTTTCAAACCCTGCTTGAAGAACGTATCCTGGTCCTGGACGGGGCAATGGGCACCATGATCCAGCGCCACAAGCTGGCGGAGGCGGATTATCGCGGTGAGCGCTTTGCCGATTGGCCGAGCAATCTCAAGGGGATGAACGACCTGCTCTGCCTGACCCAGCCGCAGATCATCAGCGGTATCCACGAGGCCTATCTGCAGGCCGGGGCGGATATCATCGAGACCAACAGCTTCGGCGCCACGGCGAAGGACTTGGAGCGCTTCGGTCTGGAGAAGCATGCATTCGAGATCAACCGCGCCGCCGCCGAGCTGTGCCGCGCCGCCGCCGACAAATACAGCACCCCGGACAAGCCGCGCTTCGTTGCCGGGGGTTTGGGGCCGACGCAGAAGACCGCCTCCATGTCGGTGGACGTCAACGACCCCGGCGCCCGCGCCATCCAGTTCGATGAACTGGTGGCCGATTACAGCGAGGCGATCCGCGGCCTGATCGCCGGCGGTGTCGATCTGCTGCTGATCGAGACCATCTTCGATACCCTCAACGCCAAGGCCGCCATCTTCGCCTGCGAGCAGGTGTTCGAGCAAGATGGCCTGATTGGAGACAGGCGCCTGCCGATCATGATCTCCGGCACCATTACCGACGCCTCCGGCCGCACCCTCTCGGGGCAGACCACCGAGGCCTTCTACAACAGCCTGCGTCATGCCCGGCCCCTGAGCATGGGGCTGAACTGCGCCCTCGGCCCGGAGCAACTGCGCCAGTATGTCGAGGAGATGTCGCGGGTAGCC
>JADGBD010000261.1 GCA_015231665.1 Gammaproteobacteria bacterium | reverse complement strand
CCAGGTCTTACGGGCAAAGGCGCTGCATGAACCCTGGCATGAACCCTGTGATGAACAAACACCAATTGCAGCGGGCGCAATACGAGATTCAGCTGGGCACCAGCATGCAACTGCAGCTGGGGCAGCTGAGTATCCGCAGCGAGGGCATGCTGGTGGGCGCTCGCCCAGGCAAATACCTGCTGTT
Source organism: Gammaproteobacteria bacterium (assembly GCA_015231665.1). Taxonomy (GTDB): domain Bacteria; phylum Pseudomonadota; class Gammaproteobacteria; order Chromatiales; family Chromatiaceae; genus Magnetovirga. The sequence continues at coordinate 3,367 of JADGBD010000261.1, read as the reverse complement.
GCGCATGGCCCGGGAAACCAATTTCACCAGCACCGGCTTGAGCGAGGAAGGCGCCCCGCTGGTGGTGCGCTATATCAGCAAAGGCAACGTCTACGCCTTCAAATCGGCGGTGATCAACCTCATCTCCCGCCCGGAAAGGCTGCTGGCAATCTACTTCCCCCGCGATCTCGAGGTGGTGGAGCTGCGCAATCACCCGCGTCTGCGCTGTTATCTGCCCGGCCGCCTGCTGCTCAACGCCGAGGTGCTGGAGGGCGCGGTGGTGGACATCTCTCGCTACGGCTGCCAGTTCAATCTGCACCAGATGGATGAGATGCAGCAGATTCTGCAGGAGAACAGCAATCCCATCGAACTCGAAGCCAAGCTGCCGGGAATTCAGGGCTTCACCCAGTTCAGCGGCGCTCTGCGCAATGTGCACAGTGCCTATGACGGCATCGAGGTGGGGCTGCATTTTGAGCGCATTGAACCGGTCCATCTGCGTAACTTTTTGGGCTTTCTCCTCGAGGCCCATGCCCTGCCGGAATTCGGCTCCCTGTCGCAGGTGATCCATGAACACCTGAGCTGGCGCCAACGGGCGATCCACTATCTGCGCCAGGATCAGCCCGGCGAGCCCAAGGATTTCGCCCTGTCGCCGGACGCATGCGCCCTGGGGACCTGGCTCAAGGACGAGGGCCTGGCCCGCTTCGGCCGGACCGCCGAGTTCCGCGAGCTCGACCGAGTCCACCGTGAACTGCACCGCAGCCTTGAACGGGCCCTGGATATCCGCACCAGCAACGGCCGTGGCCTGTCAGCCGAGATGTTGGCCAAGCTGGACATCAGCGATCTCTCCCAACAAATCGCCGCCCTGCTGGTCAGCGCCGATGAGCAGACCAAGCCCCCTGCTCAGGCCTGACGAAGCTGCCAAGACGGACGCAGAGTTTGTTGGAATTTGGGATGAAAAAGTCCGCACAAATGGACAAAAATATTCCTGATTACCCATAAACCTCAGCCAATCCTGTAGGTCGGGCTTTAGCCCGACTGTCGCCCGTCTGGGCGACTAAGGCGCTGCTGGTTGGCTGAAGCAATTGTTGCTTGTGGCATCGCCCTGCCAACGGCTGTCGTTTGCGTCCTCTGCGTCCCAAAAGCTACTCGCTGGAAATCGTTTTCGGGGTGAAGAGCTGATAGCGGTTTTTGCCGGATAGCTTGGCCTGGTACATCGCCTGATCGGCCTGGCGCAGAAGCTGGTCCGCCTCTATGGGCTGCGGCTGGGGATAGAAGGCCACGCCGATGCTGGCGGAGACCGCCATGCTTTGCCCGTCCAGCTGTACCGGCGTGGCACAGGCTTGCAGCAGGCGCTGGAGCATCGGCTCGCTGGCCTGAAAATCCCCCAGATCGATGAACAGGGCGACGAATTCATCGCCGCCGATGCGCGCCACCGTATCGCCCTCCCGGCAGACCTCGCGCATGCGCTGGGCCAGCTCGCGCAGGAGCTGGTCGCCGACCTTGTGGCCGTGGTTGTCGTTGATGGCCTTGAAGCCGTCGAGATCGATGAAGGCCAGGGCGATGCGCTGGTTGCGCCGATTGGCGTTGGCCATGGCCTGGCCGAGACGGTCGGAGAACAGGCTGCGGTTGGGCAGGCCGGTGAGGACATCAAAATGGGCCAGCCGCTCCAGCTCGCTCTGGTGCTGCTTTTGCGCGGTAATGTCGGAGAACAGGGCGACATAGTGGCTGCTGTTGCCCTGCTCATCGCGCACCGCGCTGATGGTCAGCAACTCGGCGAAGAGCTCGCCGCTTTTGCGCCGATTCCAGACTTCACCGCTCCAGTGGCCCTGTTCGCGCAGCTGCCGCCACATCTCGGCGAAGAACGCCGGCGACTGATGCCCCGAGTTGAGCAGCGCCGGATTCTGCCCAATCACATCTTCGGCAGCATAGCCGGTGATCCGGCTGAAGGCCTGGTTGACGTCGATGATCAGCCCCTGCAGATCGGTGATCATGATGCCTTCATGGCTTTCGGCAAAGACGCTGGCGGCCAGCTGCAGTTTGGCCTCGGCCTGCTTGCGCTGGTGGATATCGGTGTGCGAGCCGAGAAAGCGGTAGGCCACGCCCGCGTCATCCCGCAGGGCCATGCCGCGGGTGAGAATCCAGCGCCAGCCGCCCTGCTTCTCGCGCATGCGCATTTCCACCGCATACTCGGCGCGGCGTCCGCCGAGATACTCTGCCACCGCCTGGCGCACCAGCCCCTGGTCTTGCGGATGGATCAGGCCGATGAAGGTCTCATAGTTGCCGTCCAGCTCGCCCGGCAGATAGCCCAGCAAGGCCAGCCAGCGGGGCGAGAAGTAGAGCTCGTCGGTTGCCAGATCCCAGTCCCAGACGCCATCGTTGATCCCCTGAAAGATCAGCTGCAGGCGCTCCTCGGAAAGGCGGACGCGTTCTTCGACCTTGTGCCGATCGGTAATGTCCAGATGGGTGCCGACAAACCAGAGCGGTTGGCCCTGTTCATCCCTGCTGACGATGCGGCCGCGATCCAACACCCAGACCCAGTCCCCGGCCTTGTGGCGCATGCGCATCTCCGCCTCATAGACCTCGGTTTCACCCTGAATGTGGCGTTGCAAGGCCGCTTCTGCCTGGACCAGATCCTTGGGTTCGACCAAGCGCTTCCAGGTATCCAGACTGATAGGCTCAAGCTCCTCCAGGCGGTAGCCGAGCATCCCCGCCCAGCGCTGATTCAACAGCACCTCATCGGTGCGCATATTCCATTCCCAGGTGCCGACATCGGCACCCCAGATGATGTTGTCCAGGCGTTGGCGCTGTTTTTCGATCTCCAGGGTCAGCTGCTTGCGCTGGGTGATGTCCTGTACCGTACCCAGACCCTGCAGGCTGGCCTGGGCATCCATCTCGAAATGGGCCCGCTCGCGCACCCAGCGCACCTCAGCGCCGACCCGGATGCGGTGTTCGATGTCGTAGTGACCGGATTCTATCGCCCGATTCCAGGCCTGCAGCACGGCCTCGCGATCGTCCTCGTGGACGAAGGCGGCAAAGCGCTGCAGGTCTATCGGGTCGCCTTCGCTGAGTCCAAATAGACGGTAGGTTTGGTCCGACCAGTAAATCTTGCCGCTGGCGACATCGATCGTCCAGATGCCGATGAGCGCCAGTTGTTGCGCCTGGTTCAGTTCCGCCAGGGTCTTGCGCAGGCGCTCTTCGCTCTCGCGCAGGGCCAGTTCGGCGCTGCGATCCACCAGCAGCAGCAAGATCGCACCCTCGACCACCTCGCCAGGCATGTCGATGGCGTAGAGCTCAACCCAAGGCAAAATCTGCTCGCCGGCCTGCTGTTGCCGCAGCAGGCTGCTGCGCACCCCCGGCTTGTGCCCGGGGCGGAGCAATTCATGCAGAC
>JADGBD010000260.1:2805-3555 GCA_015231665.1 Gammaproteobacteria bacterium | reverse complement strand
CCTGAGTTTTGTTGGCCTCAGCCTGGGTTTCTGCCTCATCTCCAGTAGCCTGGTGAGCTTGATTCTGTTCAGTGGTGGTCGGCTGGAGCTGGCGGACGTGCAGATGTTCTGGCTGACCTGGTGGTTGGGTGATGCCCTGGCGGTGATTCTCTTTACCCCCTGGGTGCTGCTCTATGTGGGTGAGGTGGACCCCTACTGGTATGCCTGGCGCGGGCGCATCGGCCTGATCATTCTGTTTGGCCTGCAGCTGATTCTGCTCTCGGCCCAGGCGGTCAGTCGCCTGGAACAACCGGCTATCCCGGCTTCTGAGGGTCAATCGCTGGCGCAATCAGCGCCATCCGCGAACGCGGCAAATGCCACCAGTGCCCAGCTACAGGCGGTCCATGCCCCCTGGCAGACCTGGCTGGTGGTCGAGGGTGGCCTGGCCCTGCTCAGCCTGGTGACCCTGTTTGTACTCATGGCCAACTCCCGCGCCGCCCGGGTGGAGCATCTGGTGGCCGAGCGCACCCTGGCGCTGGAGCAGAGCCGGGAGGAGGCGCAACGGGCGAGCAAGCTGCTGCGCGAGGCGGTGGAGAGCATCGCCCTGGGCTTCAGCCTGTATGACGCCGAGGATCGGCTGGTGATCTGCAACCAGGCCTACCGGGATTTCTACACCCAGAGGCCGGACCTGATCCTGCCCGGGGTGGGCTTTGAGGCGATCATTCGCGCCAGTGATGCCGGCCCAAGCCCCAGCGACAACGCGGCACGCGA
>JADGBD010000260.1:0-2795 GCA_015231665.1 Gammaproteobacteria bacterium | reverse complement strand
GGATTCAGACGCGTATCGACCACCACCACCGTGCCGATGGCGAGTTCATCGAGGAACAGATGGCCGATGGCAGCTGGCTGCTGATTGTGAAGAACCGCACCCCCAGCGGCTATGTGGTGGGCAATCTGATCGACATCAGCCAGCAGAAGGCCACCACCGAGGAACTGCGCCAGCGCGAGCTCTACCTGCGCGCCACCCTGGACAATCTGCCCTTTTTCTTCTGGCTCAAGGACCGTGACAGCCGCTTCCTCGCAGTCAACAAGGTGTTCTCCGATGCTTGTGGCCGCCGCAGCCCGGAGGAGGTGGTGGGGCTGAGCGATCTCGACGTCTGGCCGCGGGAGCTGGCCGAGCGCTACCGTGCCGATGATGCCCGGGTGATGGACAATCGCGAGGTCATTGCGGTGGAAGAGCCGGTGGCCGGCGGCTCCGAGGAGGGCTGGATCGAGACCTACAAAAAGCCGGTGATCAACGATGCCGGCGAGGTCATTGGCAACGTCGGCTTTGCCCGGGATATCTCCGACCGCAAGAAGATCGAGCAGCAGCTGGCGCTGATCCGCCAGCGCTGGGAGCTGGCTATTGCCGGCTCCAACGATGGCATCTGGGACTGGGACATGGTCAGCGGCAAGGTGTTCTTTTCCGAACGCTGGGTGAACATGCTCGGTCATACCGCGGATGAGATCGGCGATAGCCCTGAGGAGTGGTCAGGCCGGGTGCATCCGCAGGACTTGCCAGAGGTGCTGGCGCTGGTGCAAGAGCATCTGGACGGCAAGACCGAGTTCTATCAGTCGGAACACCGCCTGCGCTGCAAGGATGGCAGCTACAAATGGGTGCTCGACCGCGGCCAGGCTCTGTTCGACGCGGCGGGCAAGCCGGTGCGTATGGCCGGCTCCCACACCGATATCAGCGAGCGGCGGATGGCGGAAGATCGCCTGCGCGATCGCACCGAGCAGCTCAACGCCATCTTTGATCTCAGTCCCGATGGCTTCGTCGCCTTTGATGACCAACACCGGGTCAAATACGCATCCCCCGCCTTCATGCGCCTGACCGGTTTCAGCCCGCAGGAGATCATCGGCCTGGATGAGCAGGTTTTCTCCCAGCATCTGGCCGCTGCCTGTGAGGAGCAGGCCCGTTTCCCCGGTATCGCTGCCTTGCAGGTAAAACCTGCTGGAGTGCCTGCTGGAGCGGGGCGCAATCGCCATCTGATCGAGATGGCCGGGGCCGGCAAGAAGGTGCTGCAGGTGGGCCTGCGCGAGTCCGCCGCCGGCAGCGTGTCGCAGATTCTCTATTTCCGTGATGTTACCCACGAGACCGAGGTGGACCGGATGAAGAGCGAATTCCTCTCCACCGCCGCCCACGAACTGCGCACCCCCATGGCCAGCATCTACGGCTTCACCGAACTGCTGATGGCGCGAGAATTCGATAGCGCGACGCAAAAGGAATTTCTCGCCACCATCTATCGCCAGTCCGAGCTGATGATCAGCATCATCAACGAGCTGCTCGACCTGGCACGGATCGAGGCCCGCCGCGGCAAGGATTTTGTGCTGGAGGCCCTGGACCCCTGCCAGCTCTGCCGCGACGCCATCGCCGGCTTCAAGCCGCCGCAGCAAAGGCCCAGCCCCGAGCTCGGCCAGATGCACTGCGACCGCCAGATCAGGGGCGACCGCAACAAGCTCGCTCAGGCCCTGGGCAATGTGCTCTCCAACGCCTACAAGTACTCACCCGAGGGCGGCCCGGTAGGCATCGATTTCATCCCGCCACCGCGGCAGGGCCCACATGCGGGGATGATCGGCATCCGCATCAGCGACCAGGGCATAGGCATGAGCACCGAGCAACTCAACCGGGTGAGCGAGCGCTTCTACCGCGCCGACACCTCGGGGAATATCCCCGGCACCGGCCTGGGCATGAGTATCGTCAAGGAAATCATCAGCCTGCACGGCGGCGAGCTGGACATCAGCAGCCAACCCGGCCAGGGCACCCAGGTAACCCTCTGGCTGCGGCAGATCTGAGCAGCGCTCAGCCGCGCCTACGGCTAACTGCGCTTGATATCCAACCGCTCGTTGATCAGATTGGCAAGCACTTCCACCTGGCTGAGGAGGGTGGCGGTGAGGTTGTGGCGGGTGTCTTCGTCGTAGCTTTGGGTCAGCAGCAACTCGGCAAAGCCCTGGATACAGGCCAGGGGCTCGCGCAGCAGCTCGGCAGTCTGGCGCATCTGCCGCAGGGCATCTTCGCCCTGGCTCATGGGGCTTAGAAAATAGAGCGCGCGTAGATCGAGCTTGTCGGTTTCCTTGCGCTGAAAGTCCAGCTCGCAGGCGTTCAGACGTGAGTCGAAATCCGCCTCGCTCATGCCGATCACCACCTCCGGCGCCAGCCCGCTGATGCGGCTGAAGGCACCATTGATGTCAGCCACCCGCCCTCCCCTGTCGATCAGCGCAACCCCGATGGGGTTGGTCTCAAACATGGGCAGACTCGCCCGGGCGGGGTGCGGCTGAATATCACTCATACGGGGTTCGCCATAAGCAGTTTGCCGCGCAGGTACCGATGCAGTTCCAGCGGGCTGAAGGGTTTGATGAAATAGGCATCGGCGCCCAAGGCATGGCCGAGCTCCTGATCCGCAACCTGGCCGCAGGCGGTGACCAGGACGACGATGATGCCTTTCAGCTGCGCATCGGCCTTGATCCGCTCACACAGCTGAAAACCGTTGAGCTCTCCGGGCATCATCACATCCAGCACCATCGCCTGGGGCGCTTGTGCGGCGACCATCTGCCAGGCCTGATCGGCAGTCTCCGCCTCCTCCA
>JADGBD010000259.1:1039-3569 GCA_015231665.1 Gammaproteobacteria bacterium | reverse complement strand
TGCCATGCTTAGACATCATCACGCCAATCCTGCGCGGCCGCCGTTGGAGATCGTTTTTCGTGCCTGGATCGGCGCTGTTATCGGCCTGGGCACGGTGGCCTGGCTGAGCTATGTGCTGCTGCCGGGGGCGGGTTATTTCTTGGTGCTGGGTTCCTTTGGTGCCACGGCGGTGCTGCTGTTTGGCATCAGTGCCAGCCCCTTTGCCCAGCCGCGCAACCTGTTTGTTGGGCATCTGCTTTCTGGTCTGATCGGCGTTGCCTGTTTTCAGCTGCTGGATGGGCAGATGCTGTTTGCCGCGCCGCTGGCGGTGGCGACGTCGGTGGCGGCGATGCAGTTGACCCGCAGCCTGCATCCGCCGGGTGGGGCGACGGCGCTGATTGCGGTGCTGGGGCCGGCGGAGGTGCATGAGTTGGGATTCGGCTTTTTGCTGCCGGTGTTGCTGGGGGTGGGAATTCTGTTTGTCGCCGCTGTGCTGAGCATGAACCTGTTCGCCAAGGAGCGGCGTTATCCGGTGGTTTGAATGCAGGCGGCTTGAGCCGGGCCGGGCGGGATGCAGCATTTTCCCCGCCAGTACTGGACTTTTTCCCTCCAATTCAGCAGAATTCGCCCGGTTGAAGCCAGCCTGTCGGTGAACTCTTGCTATGTCGCGAATCCTGGTGCTGAATGGCCCGAACCTGAATCTGCTGGGCACCCGCGAGCCCGGCATTTATGGCCATCTGACCCTGGACGATATTCACCGAGGGCTACAGAGACAGGCGCAGGAGGCCGGGGTTGAGCTGGATTTTTACCAGAGCAATGCCGAGCACGAGCTGGTGAACCGGGTGCAGGAGGCTCGCCGCAGCGGCGTGGGTTACATCATCATCAATCCGGCGGCCTTTACCCATACCAGCGTGGCTCTGCGCGATGCCCTGCTGGCGGTGGCGATTCCCTTCATCGAATTGCATCTGTCCAATGTGCACGCGCGCGAGCCCTTTCGCGCCCATTCCTATTTTTCCGATATCGCCGCCGGCATCATCATGGGCCTGGGCGGCGATGGCTATCGCCTGGCCTTCAGCGCGGCGGTGGCCAAACTAACCAGCACCCCACCCTAGAGAGTTGGAACCATGGATATACGCAAAGTCAAAAAACTGATCGAATTGCTCGAAGAGTCCAATGTTGCCGAGATCGAGATCCATGAGGGCGAAGAATCGGTGCGGATCAGCCGTTACAGCAGCCTGGTTCCGGCGGCCATGCCGATGCAGCAGGCAATGATGCAGCCAATGGTCGCGGCACCCGCTGCCACCGCCATGGCGCCGGCGGAGCCCAAGGCCGAGGAGATCAAGGGCCATGTGATCAAATCGCCGATGGTGGGCACCTATTACCGTTCGCCCTCGCCCAATGCCGAGCCCTTCGTCAAGGAGGGCGACAGCGTTTCCTCCGGCCAGACCCTGTGCATCATCGAGGCGATGAAGATTCTCAACCAGATCGACGCCGATATTGCCGGAACGGTGAAGAAGATCCTGGTGGAAAACGGCCAGCCGGTGGAGTACGACCAGCCGCTGTTCATCATCGGATAAGCCCATGATCGAGAAAATCGTTATCGCCAACCGGGGCGAGATCGCCCTGCGTATCCTGCGCGCCTGCAAGGAAATGGGCATCAAGACCGTGGCCGTGCATTCCGATGTGGATCACGACCTGATGCACGTCCGCCTGGCGGATGAGACCGTGTGCATCGGCCCCGCCGCCTCCGCGCGCAGCTATCTGAATGTCCCGGCGATCATCAGCGCCGCCGAGGTCACCGACGCCATGGCCATCCACCCCGGTTATGGTTTTCTCTCCGAGAACGCCGATTTTGCCGAGCGGGTGGAGAACAGCGGCTTCATTTTTATCGGCCCCCGTGCCGATACCATCCGCCTGATGGGCGACAAGGTTTCCGCCATCGAGGCGATGAAGGCCGCCGGGGTGCCCTGTGTGCCCGGTTCCGATGGCCCGCTGGACGATGACGTTGCCCGTTCCCTGCGCCTGGCCAGGGAGATCGGCTACCCGGTGATCATCAAGGCCGCCGGTGGTGGTGGTGGTCGCGGCATGCGCGTGGTCCACACCGAGGCGAGCCTGCTCAACGCCATCACCATGACCCGCTCCGAGGCCGGTGCGGCCTTTGGCAACGACATGGTGTATATGGAGAAATTTCTCGAAAACCCGCGCCATGTGGAGTTTCAGGTGCTCGCTGACACCCAGGGCAACGCCATCTACCTGGGCGAGCGCGATTGCTCCATGCAGCGGCGGCATCAAAAGGTGGTGGAAGAGGCGCCGGCACCGGGCATCACCGCCGAGGAGCGCGCGCGCATCGGCGAGCGCTGCGCCGAGGCCTGCCGCCAGATCGGCTACCGCGGCGCCGGCACCTTTGAATTCCTCTACGAGAATGGCGAGTTCTTCTTCATCGAGATGAACACCCGGGTGCAGGTGGAACATCCGGTCACCGAGCTGATCACCGGGGTGGACATCGTCAAGGAGCAGATTCGCATCGCCGCCGGCGAGCCCCTGTCCTACC
>JADGBD010000259.1:512-957 GCA_015231665.1 Gammaproteobacteria bacterium | reverse complement strand
TGGAATGTCGGATCAACGCCGAGGACCCGAAGAACTTCATGCCCTCGCCTGTGACATCAGCAGTCTGCATATCCCCGGTGGCCCCGGGGTGCGGGTGGATACCCACATCTACTCAGGCTACCGGGTACCGCCTTACTACGACTCCATGATCGGCAAGCTGATCACCCACGGCGAGACCCGCGAGGCCGCCCTGGCGCGCATGCGCACCGCCCTCGATGAGATGGTGGTAGAGGGGATCAAGACCAACATCCCGCTGCATCGAGAGATCATCCGCGATAGCGCTTTCATGCTTGGCGGTACCAATATTCACTATCTGGAAGAGAAGCTGGGGCTGTAGCGGTCCCCAAGCCCCATGCCCTGGCTGCAACTCCATCTCGCCTGCGACAAGGCCGATGCCGAGGTCACCGAGCAGTTGGTGAGCAATTATCTGGGCAACAAGGCCAGC
>JADGBD010000259.1:0-413 GCA_015231665.1 Gammaproteobacteria bacterium | reverse complement strand
GCCCAGCTGGCCCTTCAGTTGGATGAGGGGTTGGGCGAGGACCTGCAGCGGCTGGAGATCGAATGGCTGCAGGATCAGCCCTGGGAGCGGGCCTGGCTGGCCCATTTCAAGCCCATGCGCTTTGGTCTCCGGCTATGGATTCGCCCGGGCGATCAGCCCATCGACGACCCCGATGCCCTGATCATCGACCTCGATCCCGGTCTGGCCTTCGGTACCGGCACCCATCCCACCACCGCGCTCTGTCTCGAATGGCTGGAGCAGGCCGAGCTTGCGGGTCGCCAGCTGCTGGATTTCGGCTGCGGCCCGGGCATCCTCGCCATCGCCGGGCTCAAGCTGGGAGCGGCCCAGGCCCATGCACTGGATCACGACCCCCAGGCCATCCTCGCCACTGCCGCCCACGCCCGCAACACTCA
>JADGBD010000013.1:3812-18067 GCA_015231665.1 Gammaproteobacteria bacterium | reverse complement strand
ATGGGTGACCCCGACGGCGGCCGCTCGATTCTGGAAGAGGTCCTCGCCGAAGGCTCAGCCGAACAAAAGGCCAAGGCCCAAGAAATCCTCGCCAAGCTGGCGTAAAGCGAATGGTTCAATGAGGACGCAGAGGACGCAAAGTAGCGCAGAGATCGCAGAGCTTTATTTGTAGTTCCCGCGTATCTACTCACCCCCTTCCCCGACGGGGAGATGGGTTTAACTGCCTTAGTTGTTAAATTACCGCTAGGATTAGTTGGATAGCGCATTCTGCTATTTCTTGAATTTACCTCTGTGTGCTCTGTGTCTCTGTGGCCAAATGCTTTCTTTTCAGATTTAACTCTGCGCCCTCTGCGCTTCTTTGCGCCCTCTGCGTCCAAATGGTCAGGTTAATCGGTGAGAATCGCCCTGGGGATTGAATACGATGGTTCTGCCTTTCACGGTTGGCAGACCCAGCAGCCTGGGGTGCGCAGTGTCCAGCATGAGCTGGAGCAGGCGCTGAGCCGGGTGGCGGCGAGCCCGGTGCGGGTGCACTGCGCTGGCCGCACCGATACCGGCGTGCATGCCTCGGGGCAGGTGGCGCACTTCGATACCCAGGCCCTGCGCCCCATGCGCTCCTGGATCCTCGGTGGCAATGTGCATCTGCCCTACGATGCCAACATCACCTGGGCCGAGGAAGTCAGCGAGGACTTTCACGCCCGCTTCAGCGCCACCGGCCGCCATTACCGCTACGTCATCGCCAACCGACCAACCCGCTCGGCCCTGATGAGTCGGCGCGTGGTCTGGATTCACCAGTCCCTGGATGCCGAGGCCATGCACCGCGCTGCCCAGCATCTGCAGGGCCAGCACGACTTCAGCTCCTACCGCGCGCTGGGCTGCCAGGCAAAAAGCCCGGTGCGTGAACTGCGCCGCATCAGTGTGCACCGCCAGGGCGACCTGATTCATATCGACCTCTACGCCAACGCCTTCCTCCACCACATGGTGCGCAACATTGCCGGGGTGCTTATCGCCATCGGCAAGGGTGAACAGGCGGAAGACTGGAGTCGCGAGGTGCTGGAAAAACGCGACCGCACCCTCGGCGGCGTCACCGCTCCCCCGCAAGGGCTCTACCTGACCCAGGTCGAATACCCGAGCGTCTTCGCCATCCCCGACCCGGCACCGCTGGCCCTATTCGGCTGATTCGGCAGCGCGGGCGCCTAAATTTCCATCGGTCCGTTTAGTCAGGGCAGCTGACAAATTTGAGCAGGAAGCTTTGCTGAGATAGCAGGCCCAGGCTCAGGGGGTCGAGCTTGGCCTTGGCGCTGCTGAAATCGACCCAGAACAGCGGAGTTGCCGCGGTCTTTTTCTCAATCACCGGGTTCAGGCCCTGTTGCTTGAGCTGGTCAACCAGCTTCTGCGCCGCTTTGGCCTGGGTCAGAATGGCCAGCAGCATCTTGCCTTTGTGTTCGCCGAAACTGATGCTCGCCGGGTTCAGTGCCTTTGCTAGCTGTCGTTTATCGGTTGGGGTTTCAGCGTCTAACAGCAACCAGTGCTGCTCTCCAGCGGCGACCTCGCGTATCTCCTGCGACTGGGCGATTTCCTTGAGCCGGGCAATTACCCCAACTGCGGCCAGGCGATTGGCCAGGGGGCCGTAGCTGTAGCAGTGGCGAGTTGGCGCTTTCGCCTTTTCGGGCTTGGCCGCTGGCTTGGCCTGGAATTCGGCCTTGGGTTCGGCCTGGATTAGAGATGTGGCGGGGGGCGGCTTGAGCGGGACTGGCCGTTCCGACAGCAGGACCAGGTTGCCGCCGGGGATGATCTGGCTGGCCTCTTCCTTGGCGGACTGCTGCTGAATCAAGAGGTAGAGACCCAGATTGAGGGCGATGAGGAGAACGCTGAGGATTTTGCTCACCGCGGCGCCTCTCTGTGGTGGGCAATCAGAGCCAGGCCCTCGAGCAGCAGCTGCTCCACCACCTCATGCTCCAGCCGCAGCAGGGGGGAGAGGCAGGCGGCATCACCGCCGGTCAGCAGCCAGCGATAGTTGGCGTCGGCACGGGCGGCGGCGCTCTCCAGCAGGCCGAGGCAGGCGAGCAGAGCGCCCTGGCCGATGGCGCTGGCGGTATCCGTGCCCGGCGAGAGGTCGGCGCTGGCAAAATCGGTCGCCGTGATGGCGGTGCTCTGCAGCAGACAGCGGCCCATGCTGGCGAGGCCGGGGATGATCCAGCCGCCCTGGTGCTGGCCCTGGCCATCCACCAGATCGAGGGTGATGGCGGTGCCAGCATCCACCAGGGCCACCGGACCCTGGCAGCGCTGATGGGCGGCAATGCAGCCCAGCCAGCGGTCGTTACCGAGCTTTTCCGGCTGGGCGTAGCCGTTACGCATGCCGGGGTAGGCATAGGTGCTGGTGAAGAAGAAGGGGCTGATGCCCCAGGTCTGTTTGATCCACTGGCGCAGTTGCTGGTCGCGCTCGGCACCGGCGACGCTGCAGATGATCACCCGGCGCGGTCGCAGGCCCTGCCAGTGCTGTTGCAGCAGGGCTGCCAGGTTGAGATCACGGTGGCTGATGGCCTGCACCGGTCCCGGCGAGTTGGTTTGACCGGCCTCCAGCAAGGCCCATTTCAGCCGGCTGTTGCCCAGATCGACGAGCAGACAATCAGGCGCCACGCAGGGAGACCTCGCCGCTGTGGTGGCGCTGCAGGCCCTCGGCGGTGCGCAGCAGCAGGGCGCCGTCCTCGGCCACGCCGGCGCTGATGCCCTGGCTGACACTGTCGTCACCCCGCAGCAGGCGCACCGGCTTGCCCTGGAGCTGATCCAGCGCCTGCCAGTCAGCGAGAAAGGGCTGCAGGCCCTGGCTGTCATATTGGCTCAGCCCTTCGAGCAGATCGGAAAGCAGCAGGCCGGCGAGGGTGGAGCGCGCTGGCGGATGGCCCAGCGCCGCCAGATCGATCCAGGGCTGATCCAGGTCTTGGCCCCAGCCCGGCGGCATCTGCACATTCAGGCCCAGGCCTATGACCAGGTTGCTCGGCCCCTCGCCCTCACCGCTGAGCTGGATCAGCACCCCGCCAAGCTTGCCCTGAGGTGTGACCAGATCGTTGGGCCATTTCAGGCCGACGGCGGCAAAGCCCAGGGCACGCAGGCGCCGCGCCACCATCACCCCCACCGCTAGGCTCAGGCCGCCCAGTTGCTGGGGTGGTCGGGGCGATGGCCAGAGCAGGGAGAAGGTGAGATTGGCGGCGAAGGGTGAAAGCCAGGAGCGACCGCGCCGACCCCGCCCGGCGGTTTGGCGCTCGGCCAGACAGGCGCTGATTCTTTTATCGCCGGAAAGAGCGCGGGCCATGAGCTGGCTGTTGGTGGAGTCGATCTCGTCAAACAGCTCCAGCCGCTGCAGCAGACTGGCGGCCCTGGGGCTGAGCTGGTGCAGAATCTGGGTCTCATCGAGCAGATCCAGTGGCTGGCCGAGGCGATAGCCCTTGCCCTTGATCGCCTCCCCATTGAGACCCCAGAGGGATTGCATGCGCTGGATTTGCTTCCACACCGCGGTGCGGCTCAGGCCCAGCTGCTCGGCCAGGTGCTGGCCGGAGTGGCAGCGGCCATCGGCGAGGATGCGGATCAGTTCTGGTGCAGCCATGCGCAGCGGCGCTCCTGTTGCTGGGTATGGGTATCGGCATCGGCCAGCAACCAGAGCTCGGCGACCTGCGGATTGCCTGAGCGCAGGGGCAGGCGGCGCTGCAGCAGTTGATCGCCACGGAACAGGTGCAGCGGCACGCTGGCCTTGACTGCAGCTAACCGGGCCAGGCGGGCCAGTTGCTGATCCAGGTTGGCGGCATCGAGCCTGAGGCCGTCGATGGCCAGGAGTAGATCGCCCGCCGCCAGACCGGCCTCGGCAGCTGGGCTGTCTTCCTGCACCAGCAGGACCTCGACCCCTTGCGGATGGGGCTTGAAGCCTATACCCAGCCAAGGCGGGCCGCTGGTATCGGTCGATCCTGACCCGGCTGGGCGCAGCCCACCGGGGTCCTGCTGTTGGCGCGGTGGCCGCAGGGCGAAGCCGACCCCCACATCCGCCAGCAGGTCCGCCAGATCCTGCTCCAGGGGTGCGGTGGTCTGGGTCCAGCGATGCAGTTCCTCGGCGAGGTCGATGCCGCTGGCCTGCTCGATGATCCCCGCCATGGCCTGCTCGGCCACGCCGATGCCGGTCTTGCCGAAGTTGTGCCAGAGATAGCGCATGACATCATCGAAACTGTACTCGCCATCGCTGAGCCGGCGCAGGCTCAGATCGATCAGCATCACCACTATGCCGCCTTTGACGTAGTAACTGACGATGGCGTTGGCGGCGTTCTCGTCCTGCTGATAGAACTTGGTCCAGGCATCAAAACTGGATTCCGCCAGGCTCTGGCGCAGGCGGCCCTTGCCGCGGAAATAGCGGGTCAGGTTCTTTGCCAGCATATCCAGGTAGTCGGTCAGCGGGATCACCCCGGCGCGCACCAGCCCCAGCTCGTCGTAGTAAGAGGTCACCCCTTCCACCAGCCAGAGCAGTTGCGAATGCACCTCGCGGCTCAGGTCAGGTTGCAGATAGGCCTGGGGGCAGATGCGCTTGCCGTTCCACAGATGAAAGTATTCGTGGCTGCAGAGGGCGAGAAACTGGCGGTATTTGTCGCCCAGCTTGGCCGGGTCCGGGTTCTCCAGATCACTGCGAGCGCAGATCAGGCTGGTGGAGTTGCGGTGCTCCAGGCCGCCATAGCCCTGGCCGACCAGCTGCAGCAGAAACAGGTACTGATCCTCCACCGGCAGCTCGCCAAACAGCTCAGCGTGGCAGGTGCAGATCGCCTTGAGGGCCTGGCTGATGGTCTTGAGATCGGCAAAGTGGCGGCCGCGGACGGCTAGCCGATGGGGCACGCCCTGAACGCTGAACAGGCAGACCTCGGGCTGACCCATCTCCACCGGATGGTCGATCAGCTGGCTGTAGCTGGCGGCGGCATAGCGGCCAAAACCCTGGGCATCGGTGTGCAGCGCCGGCAGGCCGGTGAGCAGTTGCCAGGGCACCTCGGGCGCGATTATCTCAATTTCATAACCTCTGCCATCATCCGGCCAGGGCTGGAGAAACAGCGAGGAGCCATTGAAAAAACCGTGGCTGTCATCCAGATGGGCACCGCGCACGGATAGATCGAAGGCATACACCAGATAGACCAGGCTAAAGCCCAGCCCGCAGTTGTGCACCCGCCAGCGGTGCTTGTCCAGCTTCTCCCAGGGGCAGGGCTCATCGCACTGATAGGCGGCAAATTCGAGGATGTTGCGGGCAAAATCGCGAATCTTGTAGGAACCCGGCAGCCAGTTGGGCAGGCGCAGCTCGGTCCAATCGAGGCCGTTTTCGGGCACTTCCAGGCACAGGCGAAACTGATGATGCACCGCCGAGTGGACCTCGACGCGGAAGCTATAGGGGGGCAGGGGGTTGATGCTGTCTCTCCAGTAGAAGGGCTAGGGTAGAATTGCACCAACCCCAGCGAATAAAGGCAAGCGATCCTTTCATGAGCCCTCATTTTCACCAAGCCAGCCAGATTCAATTCCAGCTGCCGGACTGGGTCCGGTCTCTGGCTGCGGAGCAGGCCTGCCTGGCGGGTCTGGAGCAGCGCATGGACCTGGTCATCGAAGCCTCGCGGCGCAATGTCGCCCAGGGTGATGGCCCCTTTGCTGCGGCGGTGTTCGAGCAGGACTCGGGGCAGCTCATCGCCCTTGGGGTCAATCAGGTCTCACGCCAAGGGCTGAGCATCCTCCATGGCGAGATCGTTGCCATCTGCCTGGCCCAGCGCCGGCTCGGGGTCTATGACCTGGGGACCGAGGGGCTGCCGGCCTATCAACTGGTGACCAGCACCGAGCCCTGCGCCATGTGTCTGGGTGCCATCTGCTGGTCCGGCCTGCGCTCGGTGGTCAGCGGTGCGACGGAGGCCGATGCCCAGGCAGGGGGCTTCGACGAAGGCCCCAAGCCCGCTGACTGGGTGGCCGAGCTGCGCCAGCGCGGCATCCAGGTGCAAACCCAGCTGCAGCGCAGCGAGGCCGCCGCGGTGCTGCAGACCTACCGCCAAGCGGGCGGGCCGGTGTACAACGGCCGCGGCCAGTAGTTTTTAAACCGGGCAAGGCCGGACCCTAAAACCGGAACGCAAAGAACGCGCAGGAAACGCAAAGAACGCAAAGAGTCACAAAAGCTGCAAATCCCTAGCTGACGAGTCCCGAGTCCCCAGTCCCGATTCCCGATTCCCGAGGCGGATCAGTAATGTTTCATCTTCCGCCCGGCTGGGGCTGCTGTCCCATGCTTGTTGGGAACTCTAACGCAGCTTCAACCCTTGTGCGCCAGATAGCAGCGGAGCAGCTCCGGGTGCTCGGCCTTGAGTTCTGCGCGTAGGTCGGCGGCGAGTTTGTGTTTCTCTTGCTGCACCAGCCGCACCAGGCAGGCAAAGCCCTTGGCTGGCTGCAGTGCCTGGAGTTGCCCGGGCTCCAGCAGGTTGGCCTGGCCCGGCAGGCTGAGGACCAGCCAGGCGGGAAAGTCGCTGTGCTCCAGGTTGCAGTCGCTGTCGTCAAAGCGATGCCAGCTGTGCAGGAACAGCCCGTCGAGCTGATCCAGGCACTGGCGGATTTGCTCGGGAAAGCACCAGCTGAGTTGGCAGAGATCCAGCAGCACCTCGGGGTTGAGTCTGAGCTTGGCGCTGGCGCGGGCGTGGCGGATGAGCAGCTCTGCCCAGTTCTGCCAGGCGTCGATCTGCTCCACCGCCTGCTTGGCCGCGGGCCAGTCCCTGGCCTGTTCCCAGAACCAGGAGCTGTGGCGCTGTGGCTGGGCAGGGTCGTAGGCCTGGCCTTGCTGACTCTGGGCGGCGCGGCGCCAGAGCGGGTTGAGGTAGTCGTCGGCACGGCCCTTGAGCAGATCGCGGGCGAGGGGGGCGATCTGCTGCTGGAGCAGGTCGATCTGCGCTGGGCTAAGCTGCTCGCCGAGCTGGTCGGCTGCTTCCAGCAGGCTGAGCAGGGGGTCGAGCTGGCGGTGCAGGGGATCGCTTTTGAGCAGCTGATCGACTGCACGGCGGGCCTTGGGGCTGTTGCGCTCAGCGAGGGCGGCGATGGCCTCGTTGACCAGGTTGTTGCCGATGTTGTCCATGAACAGGTCGAGCTGGGGATGGCTGTCGTCCTTGTGGTAGCCGGTCTGGAACAGGCCATCGAGGGTTTGATTGGTGCTGAAGCAGAGGCGGTCCTCGCTGCCCCACTGGCGGTAGTCGCAGGGGTTGGGCTTGAGGCCGAGGGCGTGGCAATAGGCGGCGGCCTGGCTGAGGAGCTCGGCACAGCCCTCGCTGTCGCCAAACAGTTGCTCATCGAGCCGTTCGATGCGGCCCTCGCGCCAGGCATCGTAATCGGCATAGAGCAGGCGACCCTCCGCCAGGAGCAATTCCAGCGGCAGGTATTCGCCCTGCTGGTGCAGCAGCTGATCCAGCTTGGCCATGAGGTCGGGGTCGAAGTGGGGTTTGGGCTTTTTCACATCTCTTCCAGGGGCGCAAACAGCATCTCCAGATCACTGATATCCCAGTGGGTCTTGGCCTTGCCGGTGGCTTCAAACAGGTTGTCCGCCAGCTCCTGCTTGCGCTGCTGAAGGTCGCGGATACGGGTTTCCACCGTGCCTTCGCAGAGCAGCTTGTAGACGAACACCGGTTTGTCTTGACCGATGCGGTGGGCGCGGTCGGTGGCCTGGCGCTCTACCGCCGGGTTCCACCAGGGGTCGTAGTGGATCACGGTGTCGGCGGTGGTGAGGTTGAGGCCGGTGCCGCCAGCCTTGAGGCTGATCAGGAATAGCGGCACCTGGCAGGCCTGAAAGCGCTGGATCAGGCTGTCGCGGTCCTCGGTCTGGCCGGTGAGCTTGACATAGCCGATGCCCAACTCCTGCACCTCGGTTTCGATCAGGCTGAGCATGCTGGTGAACTGGGAGAACAGCAGAATCCGCCGGCCCTCGTTGACCAGTTCCGGCAGCAGCAGGCGCAGGTAGTCGAGCTTGACCGAGCGTTTGACCTCGCGCGCCTGCAGCAGCTTGACCAGGCGCGGGTCGCAGCAGACCTGGCGCAGCTTGAGCAGGGCGTCGAGGATGGTGATGCTGCTGCGCGCCAGACCCTTGGTCTGCACCACATCCTGCACCCGCTGGTGCATGATGCTGCGGATGCTTTCGTAGAGCTCGCGCTGGTCGTCCTCCAGCTCGATGCAGCGTTCGATCTCGGTCTTCGGCGGCAGCTCGGCGAGCACTTCCTGCTTGGTGCGGCGGAGCATGAAGGGCCGCACCCGCTGGGCGAGGCGGCGGTTGGTGTCCAGATCACCCTGTTTTTCGATGGGGTCGCGCACCAGTTTCTGGAACAGGTTGGGACCGCCGAGAAAGCCGGGCATGAGGAAATCGAACAGGGCCCAGAATTCGCCCAGGTGGTTTTCCAGCGGCGTGCCGGTGAGGCAAAGGCCGGTTTGCGCCTGAAGGCCACGCACGGCACGGGCGGTCTGGGAGTTGGGGTTCTTGATCCACTGGGCCTCGTCGAGGATCAGGCTGGCGAAGTTGTGCTGAGCCAGGAGTTCCTGATCCCGTACCAGCAGGGGATAGCTGGTGATCACCAGATCCTGAGCCGGGATGGCGTCAAAATGCTGCTGACGCTGGGGGCCATGGAGCAGGAGGACGCGCAGATCGGGGGCGAATTTCTTCGCTTCGGCGCGCCAGTTGCCCAGCAGTGAGGTGGGCGCCAGCACCAGGCTGGGGCAGCGGGATGCCTGCGGGGTCTGCTGTTTCTGCCAGAGCAGCCAGGCCAGGGTTTGCAGGGTCTTGCCCAGGCCCATGTCGTCGGCGAGGATGCCGCCGATGCCGTGGCGCTGGAGAAACTGCAGCCAGCCCAGGCCCTGCTGCTGGTAGGGACGCAGCTCGGCCTGCAGGCCGATGGGCAGGTCAGAGGGGTTGTCCTGCTTGTGCCTGAGTTGCTCGCGCAGGGCTTGCAGCCGCGCCGGTTCCTGCCAGCGCATGGCCGCGGCGGCATCGGCAGCAGGCTCCAGCATCAGCCGGTAGTTGGCGGCGCGCACCGGGCTGAGGCGGATGCTGCGCGGTTCCTCGTCGGTTTCCTGATAGAGCTCGAACAGGGTCTTGAGCAGCGGCCGCAGGCGGGCTATGGGCAGGGCCAGGCGCTTGCCCTGCCAGTCGATGCCGATGACCTGCGCATCGTCCATCTGCAGCAGGCGGTTGGGGGCGAGCAGGGGATCGTCGCTGTGGATCAGGTCACACAGCAGGGGCACCAGGTTGATCTGCTCGCCGTCCAGCTCTATGCCCACCGACAGGTCCAGCCAGCCCGGCTGGCTCGGGCTTTCCTCGATCAGGCCATACCAGTGCTCGGGGAAGACGAAGGCCTCATCGAAATCCTCGGCGTATTCGATACGCCATTGCTTTTGGCGCAGGTGATCCAGCAGCTCGGCTCCCTTCAGGCGCCAGTGGCGGCGCTCGATGCGCCGCTCGAAGGGGGTGGTGAGGTTGCTCGGGTAGGTGCTGTTGAGCTCCGCCAGATGGCGTTGTTCAGCCGCCTGATCGCGCTCGACGCAGAGGATGCTCTGGCCGTCGAAATGGCAGTTGCTTGCCGGGTCAGGGAGCAGGGCGCCGGCGTATTCGAACAGCAGTTCCAGCAGCAGGCTATCGGCCTGGGGCGGGCCGCTGACCCTGAGCACCGGCTGCGGCTCAGAGCCCTTGCAGTGGCGGATGGGGTAGGTCGGTGGCAGCAGCTGGGGCTGGTCGGCAAACAGCGGCGCGAGTTTCTGCCGGGCCTGCTCCTGCTGGTCCGGGCGGATCAGGCGCAGGCTGTCCAGGGCGCTGAGCTGGGTGGGGCTGAGGTCGGTGCTGGCGCGGCCGCAATCGCCAGAGTCCGGGTCCAGATACCAGGGCTGGGGAAAGCGCGTCAGCTCGGCGCCCTGGCAGTCCCAGCGCAGCAGCTGACTGCCGTCCTGACGTGGCTGCCAGTGGAACTGCAGCGGCCGCTCGGGGCCGAGCCGCAGCGGCTTGGCTTGATCTTGCAGGTGACAGCGGCCGCTGGCGAGGAGTTGCTCCAGCAGACGGTCATCGCTGGCGCCGAGGCGGTAGTTGACCTGCTGCAGCTGGGTCAGGAGGAGTTCGTCGAGGGGCTGGAGGTAGCGCGGGCGCCGGCTGTTGGGCCGATGCTGATAGTCCAGCCGGCGCTGCCAGCGGCCTTGGGGGTCGACCACCACGAGCTGGGTCTGGCAACGAATCTGCTGGTGCTGGGGATGGAGACAATAGATCAGCTGGCGCTGGTCGTTGAGTTCGAGGGGGTCGGCACTGGACGCATCGGCCTGCGGCTGCTGCTGTTGGAAATAGAGCATGAGCAGGGCGCAGAGGTGGACGCAGTCTTTTGTGCGGCAGCTGCACTCGCCCTCGGCGCGCTGTTGCTCGGGGCGGGGGACGGTCGCCAGGAGGCGCTGGCTGGTGCGGTTCTCATTGACCATGCCGAAGAATTTCTCCCGGTCCAGGGAGCGGCCGCTGATGCTGACGTTGCCATCCTCCACCAGCTGGCGTGCCCAGTAGGTCAGCCCGGGGAACTGGGTTTCCAGATCATCCGGGCTCATTTGGACTTGGCCGTGAGCACCAGGCGGCTGGCGGAAAGGCGGTCGTGCCAGGCCAGGCCGTCACGATCGAACAGGCACCACAAAAGCCCCAGGCCGAGCGGCAGCAGGGCAGGGATGGCGGCGAGAAAGCGGCGCAGGGCATCGCTCCAGCTCAGGGGTTGGCCATCGGCCCGCAGCAAGCGCAGACGCCAGGCCCGCATCCCCAGGGTCTGGCCGCCGTGACTCCAGTGCCAGCCAAAGTAGACGAAGATCACCAGCAGCAGATACAGCTGCTGCAGCAGTCGCGCCAGGGGCTGGGTGATGGCCTCGCCACCGTTGGCGAGCAGGGGCAGGATGGAGGCGATGAACAGCAGGGCTGCAAGCAGCAGGCCATCGTAAAGCAGGGCGGCGAGGCGGCGCAAAAGCCCCGGCACAGCGGCCTGGCTGAGGTCGATGGGGCTGTCGGCTGGTTCGCTCATGGGCGGGTAATTTATCACGAAGCGCGGGATTGGGGCGCTGGGCAATTCTGCGATTCCAATCCGTGATTCCAATCAGTGAGCAATTATATTAGTATCTTCTTCTGTACTCTCTGCCCAGGTTGTTTGCATGCAGGATCCTACCGCCCGCTCGGACCGCGATACCGGCCGCGTCGAAGTCAAGAATACCACCTGCTACATGTGCGCCTGCCGTTGCGGCATCCGCGTTACCCTGCGTGATGGCGAGGTGCGCCACATCGAGGGCAACCCCGAGCACCCGCTGAACAAGGGCATCATCTGCGCCAAGGGTGCCTCCGGCATCATGAAGCAGTATTCACCGGCGCGCCTGACCAAGCCGTTGCTGCGCAAGAAGCGCGGCGAGCGCGGCCAGTCCGAGTTCGAGGAGATCAGTTGGGATCAGGCCTTCGATATCATGGAAGAGCGCCTCGGCCGTCTGCGCGCCGAAGACCCCAAGCAGTTCGCCCTATTCACCGGCCGCGACCAGATGCAGGCGCTCACCGGCATGTTCGCCAAGCAGTTCGGCACCCCCAACTATGCCGCTCACGGCGGTTTTTGCTCGGTCAACATGGCTGCCGGGCTGATCTACACCATCGGCGGTTCGTTCTGGGAGTTTGGCGGGCCGGACCTGGATCGGGCCAAGCTGTTCGTGATGATCGGCACCGCCGAGGACCACCACTCCAATCCGCTGAAAAAGTCCCTGTCCGAGTTCAAGCGCAAGGGCGGTCGCTTCATCTCCATCAATCCGGTGCGCACCGGCTACTCGGCCATTGCCGACGAATGGGTGCCGATTCGCCCCGGCAGCGATGGTGCCCTGTTGCTGGCGATCAACAACGAGATCATCAAGCAGGGCCTGTTCGACCGCGATTTCATCATCAATTACACCAACGCTGCCGAGCTGGTGATCAACGAGCCCGAGCGCGAAGATCACGGTCTGTTCAAGCGCGTGGAGATGCACTACGAAGAAGGCTGTTTCGACCCGCAGAACAAGCTCTGGTGGGACCGCGAGCTGGATATCCCCATGGGCACCCAGACCCCGGGCTGCGAACCACGCCTGCTCGGCGAGTACCAGATGGAGGACGGCACCCACCTCAAACCGGCCTTCCAGCTGCTGGTGGAGTCCCTCGAGAAGTACACCCCCGAGTGGGCCGCCGGCATCACCGGCATCCCGGCTGCTACCATCCGCCGCCTGGCCCATGAGATGGGCGTGGTGGCACGGGATCAGAAGATCGAGCTGCCGATCCCCTGGACCGACGTCTGGGGCAACGAGCACAACTCGGTGGTGGGCAACCCGGTCGCCTTCCACTCCATGCGCGGCCTGGCGGCACACTCCAACGGCTTCCACTCGATTCGCGCCCTGGGCATACTGATGACCCTGTTGGGCACCATCGACCGTCCCGGTGGCTTCCGCCACAAGGCGCCCTTCCCGCGACCGATCCCCCCCTGTCCCAAGCCGCCGAAAGGCCCCGAAGCGGTGCAGCCGAATACAGTGCTGGACGGCATGCCCCTGGGCTGGCCGGCCGACCCCAATGATTTGTTCGTTGATGAGCAGGGCGAGGCGGTGCGCATCGACAAGGCCTTCTCCTGGGAGTACCCGCTGTCGGTCCACGGCCTGATGCACAATGTCATCACCAACGCCTGGCGCGGCGACCCCTACAAGATCGACACTCTGCTGCTGTTCATGGCCAACATGGCCTGGAACTCGAGCATGAACACCGAAAACGTGCGCAAGATGCTCACCGACAAGGATGAAAACGGCGACTACAAGATACCTTTCGTGATCGTCGCCGACACCTTCCAGTCCGAGACTGTCGCCTTCGCCGACTTGGTGCTGCCGGACACCAGCTATCTGGAGCGGCACGATGCCATGTCCATGCTGGATCGGCCCATCTCCGAGTACGATGGCCCGGTGGACTCGGTGCGCATCCCGGTGGTCGAGCCCAAGGGCCAGTGCAAGCCCTTCCAGGAGGTGCTGATCGAACTGGGGTCACGTCTGAAACTTCCCGCCTTCGTCAAGGATGATGGTTCGCGCAAGTTCAAGAACTACCCGGACTTCATCGTCAACTACGAGACCTCGCCCGGTTCCGGCATCGGCTTTTTGGCTGGCTGGCGCGGCAAGGGCGGCGAGAAGTTCCTCAAGGGCGAGCCCAACCCGCGCCAGTGGGAGATGTACGCCCGCAACAACTGCGTGTTCCACTACGAACTGCCCAAGTCCTACCAGTACATGCGCAACTGGAACAAGGGTTATCTGGAGTGGGCCAGGGCCCACGGCATGACCCGCTACGCCGAGCCGATCAACTGCCATATCTATTCCGAGGTGCTGCAGAAGTTCCGCCTCGCCGCCCAGGGTAAGCGGCCCGGCAAGCAGCCGCCGGAGCGCTTGCGCAAGCGCATCGAGAGCTTTTTCACCCCGCTGCCCTATTATTTTGAAACCCTGGAATCCCAGCTGGTGGACACCCGCGAGTACCCGCTCACGGCGCTGACCCAGCGGCCGATGGCCATGTATCACTCCTGGGACTCACAGAACGCCTGGTTGCGTCAGATTCACACCCACAACTACCTGTTCGTCAACCCGCTGCTGGGCAAGAGCCAGGGCTTCAGCGATGGCGACTGGGTTTGGGTCGAATCGGCGATCAACAAAGTGCGCTGCATGTGCCGCTTCTCCGAGGCAGTGGAGCCGGGCACGGTCTGGACCTGGAACGCCATCGGTAAGGCCGCTGGCGCCTGGGCGCTGTCGGAAAAGGCCAACGAATCACAGAAGGGCTTCCTGCTGAATCATGTGATCCGCGAAGAACTGCCCCCCTGCGAGGCCGGCGAGCACATGTCCAACTCCGACCCGGTCACCGGCCAGGCCGCCTGGTTCGATACCAGGGTCAAGGTCTACAAGGCCAAGGACGACGAGCCGCGCATCAGTGCGCCCCAGTTCAGCGGCCACAAGCGGGTGCCGGGACAGGACCCCAAGCGCGGCAAATGGCAAGGCTACATGGCCGGGCTGTTCCGCAAGAAAATGAATCTGGCTGATTGATGAAGAAGGACGCAGAGATCGCTGAGAAGCGCAAAGCCCGCAGAGAATTTCCTATATTTCTCTGCGTCCTCTGCGCTCCTTTGCGGCCTCTGCGTCCGGAATAGGATTACTCATGACACAACTGGCACTGGTCATAGATCTGAACGTCTGCGTTGGCTGTCACGCCT
>JADGBD010000013.1:0-3712 GCA_015231665.1 Gammaproteobacteria bacterium | reverse complement strand
ATGACACAACTGGCACTGGTCATAGATCTGAACGTCTGCGTTGGCTGTCACGCCTGCGTCACCTCCTGCAAGGAGTGGAACACCTCCGGCTGGGCGGGGCCGATGACCGATCAGAACCCCTATGACGCCGACCCCACCGGCACCTTCTTCAATCGGGTGCAGACCTACGAGTTCGGCACCTACCCGAACACCGAGACCCTGCATTTCCCCAAGAGCTGCCTGCATTGCGAGGAACCGCCCTGCGTGCCGGTTTGCCCCACCGGCGCCAGCTACAAGCGGCCGGACAACGGCGTGGTGCTGGTGGACTACGACAAGTGCATCGGCTGCAAATACTGCTCCTGGGCCTGCCCCTACGGCGCCCGCGAGATCGACGAAAAGCAGCGGGTGATGAAGAAATGCACCCTCTGCATCGACCGCATCAGCGACACCCAGTTGCCCGAGAACGAGCGCAAGCCGGCCTGCGTGCTTGCCTGCCCGACCAGCGCTCGTCTTTACGGGGACGTGCATGACCCGGATTCCGAAGTGTCCGTGGCCATTCGCGAGCAGGGCGGCTACCCGCTGATGCCGGAGTGGGGCACCAAGCCAGCCAACCACTATCTGCCCAGGCGCAAGACCCGCATCCACATCCACGAGGACGAACTTGTCCGAGTCGATAACCCGCTGAAGAAGGAAGGCATCAAGCCGGTAGAGACGGGTGAGACCTTGGATGATGTGGCCTGGTAAATAAGAAAGTGTGAAGTTGGAAGGGTGAAGTTTGAAGTAGGGTGGTGGCCTGTGGCCTTTTTCAAAATTAACGCCCGCAGGGCTCGTCCCCTTCAAACTTCTAACTTCACACTTCTGACTTCAGATCTACCGATTAACACTTAACGTTTGAGTCAACGAAATGCATCCGGCTTTTTCCGTAATCTTCCTGACTACCCTGATCGGCGTCGGCCAAGGCCTGTTCCTCGCCCTGTTTACCGCCCAGCTCTATGCCCTGGCAGGACTGCTGGAGGTGCAGATTGCGCCGGACTTCTATGCCGCGGGCTCTCTGGTGGCGCTGGTCTTTCTTGCCCTGGGGCTGCTGGCATCCTTCTTTCATCTCGGTCATCCCGAGCGGGCCTGGCGGGCGGCGGCCATGTGGCGCACCTCCTGGCTGTCGCGCGAGGTCATCGCCCTGCCCATCGCTATGGGGCTGATCGCCCTCTACGGACTACTGCATTTTCTTGAATGGACTGCGCCGCTGTTCTCCCTCGGTGAAGGCCTGGCGGTAGACGCCAGCCTGATCATCGGCGTGTTGGCGACCCTGGCGGTGTTTGCCCTGTTTGTCTGCACCGGCATGATTTACGCCTGCCTGCGCTTCCTCCAGGAATGGCACAGCCCGCTGACGGTGATCAACTTTACCCTGTTTGGTATAGCCTCAGGTTTTCTCGCCGCCGCCGTGCTGGCAGCCTGGGAAGTCAATGGGCAAGCCAATGGGCTGGCGGGATTCTTCGCCGGCTGGGCGCTGGTGGCGACCACATTGGCACTGATCGGCCGCGGCGCATCGCTGTTGCGCAACCGCCGCATCAAGCGCAAATCCAATGTGCAAAGCGCCATTGGCGTGCGCCATACTGTCATCAAACAAAAAGCCATGGGCTTTCTCGGCGGCTCATTCAACACCCGTGAATTTTTCCACGGCGCCTCTCGCGCCAAGGTCATGCTGGTGCGCAACGCCTTTATCATCCTCAGCTTCCCAGTGCCCAGCCTGTTCGCTGCTATCCTCCTGCTCGGCTGGGGCGGCATGGAACTGGCGCTGCTCGCCTTCATCAGCCAATACCTGGGCCTGATGGCAGAGCGCTGGTACTTCTTCGCAGACGCCAGCCACCCGCAGAATATCTACTATCAGTCGATGGCTTGAACGGCAGTCAGTCAGTTCTTGCCATCAGAATATCCAGCTGATCATCAGCCAGATGATGACGAAGAACAGAAAGAAACCGCCGAGTATGAATTGAATTTCGCCCAACAGGCCATCACCCGAGGCCAGGGCGAATACCAGCATCATCGCCAGGGTGATGAAGAAGGAGATGATGGCGGCGTCCTTAAGCCCCAGGCCTGGGCTGAGGTGCTGGGCGGTCAGTTCGGTCAAGGCAGGCAGCATGAGCAGTGCGGCGACGACAAGGACGGCAATCAGGCCGATAAGGATGATGGCAATTTTTCGCGATTCGTTCTTGTCCCGATTGTCGATCTGTCCGGTCATGGCTTCAGTCGTCGTTTTGTCCCAGTTTAATCAATTCCCGCACACGGTTGGGCTCAGGCATGCCGGTGGCGACGATTTCCGGGCTGTCGCCAGCGGTGTAGATCTCCAGGGTTCCCACCCCAAATATGCGGTTGAAGAAGGACTGCTTCACCCTGATGGTGCGCACGCTGCTGATACTGATTTCAGCACGTTCCTTGCTCAGAAGTCCTTTTTCATAAAGGATTTCGGTCTCTCCCACTGAGAGCCTGGATGACTTGGTTTGCAGATACCACCAAAGCAGAATCAGCAGGCCGAGGCCGAATGCTGGGATCAAAAGCAGGCAGATAATGAATCCCAAGGGGTTGTTTTTGAACATGGCGGGGTGTTCATCGTAGAGTTCACCGCGTTGGTCAAGGTGATCTGCATTCATGGGTTTGGTCCTGTATTTGGCTTCCAGAATGGTGCGACTCTAACATCTTTTTCTTGATCTCCTCTCTGATTTATTGCCACGGCAACTTAAGGTCGCGGTGTGTCTGTGCGCAATCACGTAAATACCGATTAATCAAGCCTTGATAAGGAATGCCCTTGGCTTCTGCCATGTCCTCGAAGTCTTTAGCGGTTGTCTGAATTGCGTGCTGGGATTAACCCTATACGCTGATTAGGGTCTTTTTTCTGGGTCTGGTCTATTGTCGAAAATTGCATGAACAACGATTTCATTGTGTTCGACCGTATAAAAGAGGGTGAATGGAAATCGCCGCACCAGGCACCCTCTGAAATTTGAGTAATGAAATCGGTACATTTTTGCGTTGTCTATAATCGATGCCACTGCGTTTTCAACACAATCTAGAAACTCAAAACCAAGCCCTCTTCGCTGGCGCTCGTACCATACAAATGCCGATTCAAGATCATTCCTTGCTCTATCCGTATAACGGAGAATCATTTGAATTTTTGACGTAGTTCTTTGTGCACTTCTTCCCAGTTATGTAGCTCTAGTCCTCCCGCTGTGAATGCGCTGTATCTTCTGTCGAGCTCATTTTTCTGCCATATCGGCATGGGGATTTCTAGATTGTCGGCAGCAATTGAGTCCCATATATCTTCAACGAGTAGAAGCTTTTCTGACAACTTTAGTCCGCTGATTTCCTTTTTTATTTGCTCTGGTCTCATTTGATTGCCTCATTCAGATACTTACGCTTATTGATCATTTGCCATAACATATGAAAAATAGAAAAGAAAAAATGGGGTCTGTCCCCTAATAATGCGGCTTTGCCGGGGGATGGTTACTATCCAAATGTCAATATCTTTGGTGTAGCGAGGATGTCCATGGATAGCCAACGCATACCCACCAACGATCATGTACTTAACATGATTTGAGTTTAGTAACCCTATAAACTCTTTGAAATTCTTGTTTAACACCGTATTTCCAGTTTATATATTCTGATCTAATTTCTTCTAACGCTTCTAACCTACTTAAGTATGATTGTGACTTCCAATACGCAATATCGCTTCTTCTATCAT
>JADGBD010000012.1:9778-18085 GCA_015231665.1 Gammaproteobacteria bacterium | reverse complement strand
AGCAACTCATCTATCTGCCGGGCGGCGTGGTAGCGCCAGTCGGGCAGGGTCAGGCCGAAGGCTTGACGTAGTTTTGCCGTCGAAAGACGCGAATTCAGCGGCCTTTGCGCCGGTGTGGGGTACTCGGCGGTGCTGATGGCCTTCACCTGTTCGGGGCCGGCCTTGAGCTGGGCGCCGCGCTCCTGGGCCTGCTGCAGGACAAAGCGGGCGTAGTCGCACCAGCTGGTTTCGCCAGCGGCCACCAGATGATAGAGGCCGGATAGGCGCCCTGCCCCCTCGCCCTCCTGCCTCAGCCGATACAGGCACAGGGCGGTGACATCCGCCAGCAACTCGGCGCTGGTGGGCGCACCCCACTGATCGGCGACTACCGCAAGGCTGTCCCGGCTGGCAGCCAGCTGCAGCATTGTGTGGGCGAAGTTCTTGCCACGCGAGGCATAGACCCAGCTGGTGCGCAAGATCAGGTGTTGACAGCCGGAGGCGGCCACCGCTTGCTCGCCGGCCAATTTGGTTTTGCCATAGACCGACAGAGGGTTGGTGGCGTCATCTTCGAGGTACCAGCCTGAAGCGCTGCCGTCGAACACGTAATCGGTGGAATAGTGGATCAGCCAGACCCGGTGCCGGGCCGCCCAGCGCGCCAACTCGGCCACCGCATCGGCATTGATCCGCTGCGCAAGCTCCGGCTCGGACTCGGCCTTATCCACCGCCGTGTGGGCGGCAGCGTTGACGATCAGCCCCGGCTGGAGTTGATCCAGCAGTGGTGCCAGGGTCTCGGGATGGGCAAAATCCGCCCGGTCCTGATCCAGCGCCATGATCTCCCCCAGGGGTGCCAGGGCGCGCTGCAGCTCCCAGCCGAGCTGTCCGTTTTTTCCCAGTAGTAATATTTTCATTTTATAACCCGTCGATTACCCCGACTAACCCAGATTACATTGTATTTCTCATTTAAAATAAGATATTAAGCCATCATCAGGAGGATCAGCAAACAGTCCTTTAATGTGCAGTCTTGAATCCCACTCCCCTTGCAACTCTGCGCTCTCTGCGTCCTTTTTAGCTATCCCTGATACTGCTGGCTCAGCCAATCCCGATAAGCGCCGCTGGTGACATTATCCACCCAGTCCTGATGCTGCAGGTACCAGCTCAGGGTTTTGCGGATGCCAGTGTCGAAAGTCTCCGTCGGCCGCCAGCCCAGCTCGGTCTCGATCTTGCGTGCGTCTATGGCGTAGCGGCGGTCATGGCCGGCGCGGTCGGTGACGAAGCGGATTTGCTCGCGATAGGGGCGGCCATCGGCGCGCGGCCGTTGCTCGTCCAGCAGGTCGCAGAGCAGCTGGACTATGTCCAGGTTGGCCTTCTCGTTGAGCCCACCGATGTTGTACACCTGCCCCGAACGCCCGGCCTCCAGCACGCGGCGGATGGCGCTGCAGTGATCACTGACATAGAGCCAGTCGCGAATCTGCTGGCCATCGCCATAAATCGGCAGCTCCTTGCCCTGCAGGGCGTGGTGGATCACCAGGGGAATGAGCTTTTCCGGAAACTGAAAGGGCCCGTAGTTGTTGGAGCAATTGGTGGTCAGCACCGGCAGACCGTAGGTGTGGTGATAGGCGCGCACCAGATGATCCGAGGCCGCCTTGCTCGCCGAGTAGGGGCTGTTGGGCTGATAGGCATGGCTTTCCGCAAAAGGCGGATCGCTCGGCCCCAGGGAGCCATAGACCTCATCGGTGGACACATGCAGAAAGCGAAACTGATCCCGCGCCGTCCCGCTGAGTTCATTCCAGTAGCCGCGCACCGATTCCAGCAGGCGAAAGCTGCCGAGGATGTTGGTCTGGATGAAGTCCTCCGGGCCATGGATGGAGCGGTCCACATGGGATTCGGCAGCAAAGTTGACCACAGCGCGGATTTTATGCTGACGCAGCAGCTCCACCGAGACCTCGCCGATATCGCCCTGGATGAACAGATGCAGCGCATCGCCTTCCAGGCTCGCCAGATTCTGCCTATTGCCGGCATAGGTCAGCTTGTCGAGATTGACAATGGGCTCGTCGCTCTGCGCCAGCCAGTCGAGGACAAAATTGGCGCCGATGAAGCCAGCGCCGCCGGTAACCAGAATGCTCATGATTTTTTCGTATTCCTTTTGAGCCTGCTCCGATGCAGGGCTTTGGTGCAGGATTTTAGCACTGCCGCTTGTCCCTGGGGGCATGAAGGTGATTGAATGGCGCCCTGAATTGGCAGCAGAACTGACGAGAAAATACCATGAAAATTATCAATTGGTCCGCAGAATACAGTGTTGGCGTCGCCCAGCTGGACCAACAACACCAAAAAATCATCGACCTGATCAACGAGCTGGCGGATTGCCTGTGCACGGATGAGGAGATGGCGACCGCCTCTCGGGTACTCAACGAGATGCACAACTACATCATCGACCATTTCGGTCTGGAAGAGCGCATGCTCAGCAGTGCCAAATACCCGCAGCTAGCGGAGCACAAAGAGGGCCACAATCGCTTCATCAAAAAGTTCTCACATCTCTGCGCCGAAGTGGATAGCGACAGATCCGAGGCTGTGCCCCATCTGCTGGCCTACCTCAACGACTGGTGGGATGGCCACATCCTCCACGAAGACATGAAGTACAGCCCGCTGTTGGCGAAGAAATGAGCGATTGGGCACCGTTGCGTTTTTGCTCCAGCTGCACTCAATGGGGAAAATGCTCCAACGCCCGTTCAAAATCGTAATTGCGCGCATAGTGCAGCATCTGCTTTAGCTGCTGCAGGAGCCTGGGGGCGCCCGCCTGCCCACTTATCTGAGAGCAAAGTTGGCCGATGCGCGTCTCCACCTCGGCATCGTATTCCAGCAGAGCCTGGTGGATGGCAGCCAGCTCGGCAGCCAGCTCCGCCTCCGTCAGCACTGGCTGGTCCGACGGAGCGACCTCAGCGCGCAGGGGCGCAAGCTCCATCAGCAGCTGCTGCAAGCCCGCCTGCAGCTGCACCAGTCCCTCGTTGATCGCCATGTCCGCATCATCCGCCAGCGCCTGCTCCAAGCGCAGGCAATCCTCCGCCAGGGCATAGGCACCGATGGTGCCGGCAATGCCCTTGAGGGTATGCACCTGCAGCCTGAGCCTGTCCCAATCGGCCTGCTGCAGGGAGCGATTCATCTCCTCCCCCAGCTGCGCCTGATTTTCGCCAAACTTGCACAAGAGCTGAATGAAGGAAGCCGCATCCCCGCCCAGACGCCTGAGCGCCTTGGCCGTATCCAGGGAGGGCAGATGGGGCAGACCCTGGGCATTCTCTACCACCCTGTCCGCTGAGGATGCCGACTCCACCTCCAGCCACTTCCCCAGCACTTGGTAGAGTTCCTTCACGTCGATGGGCTTGGCCACATAGTCGTTCATACCCGCCTGCAGAGCCTTCTCTCGGTCACCCTGCATGGCGTTGGCGGTCATGGCGATGATCGGCAGTTGCTCGAAGCCTGGCCAGCGGCGGATCTCGCGCGTGGTGTCATAGCCATCCAGGCGCGGCATCTGGCAGTCCATGAGAACGGCATCGTAGCGGCTGTGCTTGAGCATCTCCAGGGCCTCGATGCCGTCGCCGGCCACCTCGACGCTGATGCCACGGCGGCTAAGCAACTCCACCGCCAGCTCCTGATTGAAGCTGTTATCCTCCACCAGCAGCAGATGATGGCCCTCCAGATTGAGCCGATCAGGCTCTGCCGCCGCAGAATCCGCCAGGCCGGCACGGTCTTCGGCCGGGTTCAAGGCATGCAGCAGGGCAGCTGGCATCAGCGGCTTGGCGAGGAATCGATCCACCTCCACGCCCTGCAGCTGGCAGATATGCCCCAATTCCTCCAGACCGTAACCGCTCATGAGGATGAAACGGCTGGCCAGCCCGGGGTTCTCGGCCTTGATTCGACCAATGCACTGGATGCCGTCTTCCTCCGGCATCTTCCAGTCCACCAGGATGAAATCGAAACGGCTCCGCTGCACCGCGGCGCAGGCCCCTTGGGCCGAGGCCACCACCTCTGCCGTCACCCCCAGCTGGGCGAGCATGCTCTGGGCGATTTCTCCGGCGGTGAGGCAATCCTCCACCACCAGTGCGCTCTTGCCCTGCACGGACTTGGGCAGGCCGGGCTGGGGTGCGGTCTCGGGGTTTTCCGCCAACTCCAGCTGCAGATGGAAGCAACTGCCCTGCCCCGGCGTGCTCTCCAGCCAGATGCGCCCACCCATCAGCTCCACCAGACGCTTGGAAATCGCCAATCCCAGACCGGTGCCGCCGTACTTGCGCGTGGTCGAGGCATCCGCCTGACTGAAGGATTGAAACAGCCGATCCTGCTGCTCTGGACTCAGGCCAATCCCTGTGTCATCGACGCTGAACTGCAGGCTCGCCTTGCCCCCCTGGCGCTGTAGCAGGCGGACGCGAATCAGCACCTGACCCTGCTCGGTAAACTTGATCGCGTTGCTTCCCAGATTCATCAACACCTGATTCAGGCGCAAACCATCGCCGATCAGGCGGACAGGCACCTCGGCGGGCAGATCGATGAGGAATTCCAGGGCCTTCTCCTGAGCCTTGAGGCCGAGCACGGCGATCAGGCTGTCGAGCAGGCCATCCAGGGCAAAGGGCGCCTGCTCGATCTCCAGCTTGCCCGCCTCCACCTTGGAGAAGTCGAGGATATCGTTGATGATCCCCAGCAGGGAAACCGCCGCGCGATAGACCCGGTCGATGTAGTTGCGCTGCTTGTCGTCGAGCTGGGTATGCAGGGCCAGATGGGCCATGCCGATGATGGCATTCATCGGCGTGCGGATTTCGTGGCTCATGTTGGCGAGAAATTCCGACTTGGCGCGATTGGCCTTGTCCGCCTCCTGCACCAGCCGCGCCATCAGATCCGAGAGCTGCTCCAGGCTTGCGGCATCGTCACCCAGAGGCTGCATTCCCTGGGCGGCGAGCAGGCTGTTGACCGTGCTGCGCAAGCGGTCGATAGCCTGCTGCTGCAGGGTCGCCTCGGCGCGGATCTTCTGCAGGGTGCGGGTGAGTTCGTCGGAGCTCAGGGCGAGGCTACGATCGCGCAGCTGCAGATCGCGCTCGCTCTGCTCGTAGGCCGCATCCACCCGCTCCAGCAGGGGAATGAAGCCCTGGCACAGACGCTGCAGCGGCTCGGGCAGATCGCCCCGGCCGGCGCTCTGCGCCAGGGCCTCGGCCAGCGCCTGCAGGCCTTGCTCGTCGGCGATCCCCAGGTTGCGCTTGAGTTGGCGCTGCAGCAGTCGGTTGGTCATGCTTCGTTGATGTAGGTCAGGGTCAGACTCTGGTTATGCAGCTTGCAGTCGCCGCCCTGGGCAGAAAAGGGACCGATTTCGCCGTAGGAGTAGAACCCGGTCAGGCTCACTCCGGGGCCGAAGACCTCACGCACCTCCTCAAGCTCCTCGTCCACCCTATCCCCCATCACCAGCTTGCGACCGACGCAGCTGACCAGGATCACCAGACCATCGGTCGGCTCTGCCGACAGCTGGCCGAGGCCGCGCCGAGAGGCTTCACTGGCGCCGTCCACCAGATCATCGGTGGAGGAATGCATCAGGCGCAAATAGCCGTCCGGGTCGATATCCCCGGCCAAGATCAGGGCCTCACGCTCCTCGTCCACGCCGAGAATGGTGCGGATCAGGCCGGCGGTACTGTGGTCTTCACGCAGCATCTCGAAAGGGAACAGCAAGCCCGAAGTAGGCAGGTCGCGGGCATACTCGCCCAGGTAATTGCGGTAGATCTGCAGGGCCGACTCGCCGTCCAGTTCGAACAGCACATTGTCCTCGCTGCGGGTCACCTTGCGCACCGGCCCGAAAGACTTCCAGCCACCGTAGGAGCCGCGCGCCACCTCCAGGCCGCTGCCGTAGAAGCCCAGCGCCACCACCGCATCCGAGGCCACGCCCTGGGGTGAGAGGGTGTAGGTCTTGACGAAGGCTGCGCCGTCGCCGGCGAGACCACCGGCAATGGGCACCTGGCGGCCCTGCTCCAACTCCAGCTCCAGGCCCTGGATCAGGCCAGAACCGTTGATCTCCAGGCCCTTGCCAAACAGCAGCACCAGCTGCAGATCATTCGCCTTGAGCCGGCGCCCCAGCTCGGCGCCGGCCTCGGCCGATTGGTCCATCTGCTTCAGAGCCACCTGCTCCACCCGCAGGCTGATGGCTGGGGAAAAATGCACCGCGGTGACTACCGCGCTGTGCTCCAGCACCAGTTCACCGGCAATCTCACCGGCGGAACTGCAGCCCACCAACAGGGCCTGCGGGCAGGCCTGGCGTAGGCTGGCAAAAAATTCGCCGTCCTGAAAAAACTCGACACTGGCAAACACCAGCAGCAGCTGCGGTTCGATCGCCTGCAGGGCCGTCAGATCATCGGCACCGGCCGAAGTCTGGGAGAAAGTGACTTGACGGGTGCGCATGGGATTCGCCTCGAGTTGGAAAAAGGGATCTGCCGGAGGGCGATAGGTTATAACAAATGCCCTCAAGCCCAGGATTTTTTTGCCTAACATCCTGACCCTAAAGGGCAATGAACTCCAGGGCGTTGCCATCCGGATCGCGACAGAACAGGGCGGCCCGGCCGGAGCGGCTGAGACTGCAGAGAATACCGGCCTGCAGCAGACTCTGGTGCAAATCCGCAAAGTCATCCACCGCCAGGGCCAGATGCCGATCCCGACCACCGTGCTCGGGCCGGCCCGCCGTGGGGTCGGGATTCTCCAACTGCAACAGATGGATCTGCCGACCATCGGCCAGGTCCAGCCAAGCGCCGGGATAGCCCAGGTCCGGCCGGTTGGGGTTTAGCGCCAGGCCAAGCAAGCCGCAGTAAAAGTCCAGCGAACGCTGGGTATCCGCCACCAATAGGCTGACGTGATGAAGTGTGCAAATCGCCAAGAAGCGCCCCTGATTTTGCCCTGTGCCTGAGGATTATCCTATACTGCTGCGCTTTGCATGGCGACAGGTACGCACAGGCCGATGAACCCAGATCTCGACAGATTACAGCCCTACCCCTTCCAGAAACTGGCCGATCTGTTTGCCGACATCAGCCCCAACCCGG
Source organism: Gammaproteobacteria bacterium (assembly GCA_015231665.1). Classification (GTDB taxonomy): domain Bacteria; phylum Pseudomonadota; class Gammaproteobacteria; order Chromatiales; family Chromatiaceae; genus Magnetovirga. The sequence continues at coordinate 11,051 of JADGBD010000012.1, read as the reverse complement.
ATCGGGATGCCATCAGCCTGACCATCGGTGAGCCCAAGCACCCCACCCCGCATTTTATCAGCGAGGCCCTCCTCAGCCATCTGCACAATCTCTCGGTCTATCCCACCACCAAGGGCATTGCACCCCTGCGCCAGGTGATCGCCGACTGGCTCACCCGCCGCTTCAAGCTGCCCGCCGGCAGCCTGGCCCCGGAGCGCCAGATCCTGCCGGTAAACGGCACCCGCGAGGCCCTGTTCGCCATCGCTCAGGCAGTGGTAGAACGCAGTTCCAGTCCATTGGTGATGATGCCCAATCCCTTCTACCAGATCTACGAGGGCGCCGCCTTCCTCGCCGGTGCCGAGCCGCGCTTCATCCCCTGCGACAAGCGCCACGGCTTCCTTCCCGCCTTCGAGCAGGTGCGCCCAGAGGAGTGGGACCGCTGCCAGCTGCTGTACCTGTGCAGCCCGGGCAACCCCACCGGCGCGGTGATCGACCGACCCCGGCTGGAGAAGCTGATCCAGCTGGCCGAGCGGCATGATTTCATCATCGCCGCCGATGAGTGCTACTCGGAAATCCACTTCGACGAGGTGCAGCCACCCCTGGGCCTGCTGCAGGCAGCGGCCAATATGGGCAACAGCAGCTTCAAGCGCTGCCTGGTGTTTCACAGCCTGTCCAAGCGCTCCAACGCGCCGGGGCTGCGCTCCGGCTTTGTTGCTGGGGATGCCGAGATCATCGAAAAATTCTTTGCCTACCGCACCTACCACGGCTGCGCCATGCCGCTGCAGACCCAGTTCGCCAGCATCGCCGCCTGGAAGGACGAGCGCCACGTTCAGGAAAACCGTCGCCTCTACCGGGAAAAATTCGATGCGGTGCTGAAGATTCTCGACGGCAGTCTCAAGGTACAACGCCCGGACGCGGGCTTTTATCTCTGGGCAAAAACCCCCACCAGCGACACCGAATTTGCCCGCGAGCTTTACCGTTTGGAGCATGTCAGCGTGCTCCCCGGCAGCTTCCTGTCACGCACCGTAGATGGCTACAACCCCGGCGCCAACCGCGTGCGCATGGCCCTGGTAGCGCCCCTGGACGAATGCCTCGATGCCGCCCAGCGGATCAAGCGCTTTGTCCAGGGGATTTAGTACAGCCCGCAAATGAACGCAAAGGCCTAATAAAAAGAAGATAGTATCTTAGTGATTTAGTGTCTTAGGATAGCTGCTTGCCCCTCTCCCCAGAAGGTCGAGTGGGTTAACGGCCTGAGTAGTTACATCTAAGACACTAAACTACTAGGACTCTATCT
>JADGBD010000012.1:6015-9678 GCA_015231665.1 Gammaproteobacteria bacterium | reverse complement strand
GGGTTAACGGCCTGAGTAGTTACATCTAAGACACTAAACTACTAGGACTCTATCTACTCGAATACTAACAGCCTTACCCAGTTAGCCTTACCTTTTCAACCCCACCTGAGGAGAAATCCATGAGCGATATCCAGCAACTCATTGTCGATGCCTTCGAGCATCGTGCCGAAATCACCCCCCGCAACGTGGACACCGCGGTGCGCGATGCCGTCGCCGAGGCCATCGAACTGCTCGACAAGGGCGAGATCCGCGTTGCCGAGAAGCGCGATGGCGACTGGGTGGTGAACGACTGGGTGAAAAAGGCGGTGCTGCTGTCCTTCCGTATCAACGACAACGAGTTCATCAAGGGCGGCTTCACCAACTACTATGACAAGGTGCCTTCCAAGTACGCCGACTACAACTCCCGCGAGTTCCGCGATGGCGGCGTCCGCGTGGTGCCACCGGCGACAGCACGCAAGGGCTCCTACATCGCCCCCAGCTGCGTGCTCATGCCCAGTTATGTGAACATTGGCGCCTATGTGGATTCCGGCACCATGGTGGATACCTGGGCCACCGTCGGCTCCTGCGCCCAGATCGGCAAGAATGTCCACCTCTCCGGCGGCGTTGGCATCGGCGGTGTGCTCGAGCCCCTGCAGGCAGCACCCACCATCATCGAGGACAACTGCTTCATCGGCGCCCGCTCCGAGGTGGTCGAGGGTGTCATCGTCGAGGAAGGCTCGGTGATCTCCATGGGCGTGTACATCGGCCAGTCCACCCGCATCTACAACCGCGAGACCGGCGAGATCCTGTACGGTCGCATCCCCGCGGGCTCGGTGGTGGTTTCCGGCAATTTGCCCTCGGCCGATGGCAAATACAGCCTCTACTGCGCCGTCATCGTCAAACAGGTGGACGAGAAGACCCGCTCCAAGGTCAGCATCAACGAACTGCTGCGGGATATTTAGACACCAAACCAGCCTGTCGAATTACCGGGCCTGTCCCGGCAAGCCCTTGGACAGGACGCCGTAAACCCTTCCATGGGGGCTTGTCGCTGCCCATCCGGGGCAGCGGCACCTGTCCAAGGGCTCACCGGAACAGGCGCCTCAAAAAAAACCGCCCCTCGGGGCGGTTTCAACTAGCGTGGCTCTAACGCACTACAAATCAGGCAACGGCGCGCTCGAAGTCGCCGGTGACTTTACGGATCATCGGATATAGATTTTCTTGCTCGGCCTGGATGCGGTTGAGCACCAGTTCGAACATCTCATCGGTCTCCGCCTTGAACTGATCGTATTCCTTGACCGCCAGTTCCTTGGTCTTGGTCTTGCACCACTTCTTCAGGTAGGCGGCAAAGATGCGTTTGATCTCTTTTGAGCCGCCCATGAAACGGTCGGCGGTGTTGCGCACTTGCTGTTCATGGTGGGTCAGCAGCTGAGCATAAAGACCGCGATCCATCAGCTCCAGATGGCTCTTCACTTCTTCAATAAAGCGAAAAAACAACTCGCAGGTCACCGGGGAGCCGCACAGATGGCGGTCGCCCAGCAGGTGCTCAAGCACGTTGGTCAATTCGGTGATCTTGTCGTTTTGCGCATTCAGTTCATCGTAGGTAACCATTTCTCAATACTCCTTCCAGAAAACCTCTGTTTGCGAATGGCCGCTAAGCCAGGGGCCTGCGGCGCATCCATTACGGATTAAATAACCATATTCAAATATTCTAATTTTATTATAATATTTTTAATTATCAGCTAGTTACTAGCTTTCCCCCATTGCTGCGCATGTTGATCTTCGGCTTGATCTTTGTCAATTGATTTTTTCTGCCGGGGCCTGGCACCATCCAGCCCAAATCCGTCACGGCCGCAAGCACAGCTCTTTGCCTTTGCCCGCTGCTCCGCCTGAGGTATTATCGCCAAGCGATGGCCTCGAAGCCCGCGTGACCAACCGACTGATCCTTGATTTCGGAGCCCCTATGCCTTTTGCCGTGATCCTCACCAAGCAACTGGAATGGCTTCTCGGCGCCACCGAACTCTCCGGCGAGCGCCTGCGCTCCCTCATCAGTCGGAGTGCGCACACCGCCTATTTCACCCGTTATCGGCGGATTTTAATCAACCAGCGCATCCGGGTGATTTCCGCCCTCTTCGCCCTGCTGACCCTGGCCTGGATTCCCCTCGACCTGCTGCTCTTGCCCAGCGATAGCGCCCTGGTGATCAGCGGCTTGCGCATCCTCTCCGCCCTGACGTTCCTGTTTCTCGCCCTGAACCATCCGCCCGCCCATGAGCCCTGCCAGCTGCGTCTGCTGATCCTGTTTCTCACCCCCTTGGTCTTCTATCTCCTCGCCATCCAGCAGTTGCAGGGGCTCGAATTGCTGGGCTGGAGTGCGGTGCTGGTGCAGGTCTATAGCCTACTGCCCTTCATTGTGATCATCGGCGTCACCATCTTCCCTCTGACCTTGCTGGAGAGCCTGGGCCTGGCAGTGCTGCCAATTCTGAGCATGCTGCTCAGCCCCCTGGTGGCCGATCCCGGCCAGTTCCAGTTCATCGCCAAGGCCTGGCTGCTGTTTCTGATGTTTGGCGTCACACTGCTGGCCACCTCGATCCAGCTGAACTTCATGCTCTCCCTGCTCCACCGCATCAGCTATGACCCCCTCACCGGGGTACTGAGCCGCAGCACCGTCAACGAACTGATCGATCTCTACTTTCATCTGGCGCTGGATCAGCAGGCACCCTTTGCCCTGGCCTTTGTCGATCTCGACCGCTTCAAGTCCATCAACGACCAATACGGCCACGAGATGGGCGATGAGGCCCTGCGCTCGGCCGCGCGCACCCTGAACCAGCATTTTCGCCGCTCTGACATGGTGATTCGCTGGGGTGGCGAGGAATTTCTGGTGATCTTTCCCAACACCGATCTTGACGGCGCACGCCTGGTGCTCGAGCGCCTGACCCATGACTGGCTTGGACTGAGACCGGATGGCCAACCGCTGACCGCCAGCATAGGAGTGGCGGAGAAGCTGACCGATGGTGTTAGCGACTGGCCGCAACTGCTGGAACTGGCGGATCAGCGCATGTACCAGGCCAAGCAAACCGGGCGCGCCAAGGTGGTACTGGGACCCACCGACGAAATCAATAGCCCCCAGACCCTATCCCCCGAGACTTGAGACCCACCCCGCCGCCGCGCGGTTGTTTTACGGAGCAATCAAGATGCAGGTCATAGTGCTTTTCATCCCACCCCACTCCAGCCTGGAGCAACTGCAGGATTTTGCCCGCAGCGGCCTGGGTTCTCGCCTGGCCTTCTGGTTGAAGAAGAAGATCAGCCACTGCGACATTCTGGATATCGAAGACCCCAGCCGCCGCAGCCGCGAGGCCCATGGGCTGATCAGCCTGCCCGATCCCGCCGACGCCGAGAACCTGATCCAGCGCCTCAATGGTCAGGAGTTCAACGGCAAGGCGGTGGAGGTGCGCCATTTCTTCAACCGCTCCCCCAGCGACAAGCGCATCAACCAGGTGATGGGCGGCAAGCATTTGTTTCAGGACAGCCGCCGCCAGGGCCTGAAGATGCAACGTCGCTCCGAACTCAATCGTCCCCTGCCGCGACCCAAGTTCTTCAAGCTGCAAGACACCATAGAGTACGACATGCGTCCAGCAGCCAAGCTACCCGAGCGAAACGATGAGGATTGATGGTGCAAGAAGTCCGGAC
>JADGBD010000012.1:0-6005 GCA_015231665.1 Gammaproteobacteria bacterium | reverse complement strand
ACTACGACATGCGCACTGCAGCCAAGCGACCCAAGCAGGATGATGCGGATTGATAGGGTCAAGAAGACAGGACGCAGAGATCGCAGACGACTGCATGGATGCAGGAGGTAGGGCGACGCAGGATGCCAAAGCCGAGAAGCGCAGAGATCGCTGAGATTTAGAGAGATTTTCTGGTAAGAAGCAAGATAACTGGACTACCGTCTTGTCAGCTTCGCCCCACCCCAGTCACATATTGAACAAAATGTCGCAAATTACCGGACACCCGAGTCGAGAAGCACAAAGCGCGCAAGGGCTTAATTTTATCCACAAAAATCTTTAAAACTCTGCGATCTCCGCGCTTCTTAGCGTCCTCTGCGTCCCTTATGGTTCTGGTCTTGTCGAGTCTTAAAGCGACGGCAGAACAAAATCCTCGTCAAACACCCCATCGACCAGATGCATCACCCGGCCCATGCGCCGTGCCAGGCTGATGTCGTGGGTGACTATGACGAAGCTGGTGCCCAGGGCTTGGTTTAGCTCCATCATCAGCTCATAGACCCCGGCGGCGGTATGGCCGTCGAGGTTGCCAGTGGGTTCGTCGGCAAGCACGCAGCGGGGGTTGGCGACCAGCGCCCGGGCGATGGCGGCGCGCTGGCGTTCACCACCGGAGAGCTCCGCTGGCTTGTGCTCCACCCGTTTGCCCAGGCCTACCCGTTCGAGCATGGCAACCGCCCGCTCGCGCGCCTCGGCCACCTCGGCACCACCGATCAACAGCGGCATGGCCACATTCTCCAGGGCACTGAATTCCTGCAGCAGATGGTGGAACTGGTAGACAAAGCCGAGGGTACGGTTGCGCAGCAGACCCATCTCGGTCTCATTCAGGGAAAACAGATCAATCCCATCGAGACTGACGCTGCCGGAGTCGGGTTTGTCCAAGCCACCAAGACAGTGCAGCAGGGTGCTCTTGCCGGAGCCCGAGGCGCCGAGAATCGCCAACCGCTCGGCCTCGCCTATGCTCAGGCTGGTACCATTGAGCACCTCGACCTTGATCAGGCCCTCGTCGTAGCTTTTGCGCAGATTGCTGCAGCTGAGGATGGGTCTAGACATGGCGCCTACTCATAACGCAACGCCTCCGCCGGCTGGGTGGCCGCGGCTCGCCGCGCTGGATAGAGGGTGGCCAGCAGGGTCAGGGCAAAGGCGCTCAGGGCGATCATCCAGACATCGTCCCAGTGCAGGTCCGAGGGCATGCTGCTGATGTAATACACCGCCGGATCGAGAATCTTGAAGCCAAACAGGCCTTCCAACCCCTCAATGAAGGCCTCCAGATTGAGCGCCAGGATCACGCCGATGATCACGCCAATGAGGGTACCGGCAAAGCCCAGGGTGGCACCCTGGATGACGAAGATGTGCATGATCTGCCGAGGCGACATCCCCAGGGTGCGCAGGATGGCGATGTCGCTGCGCTTGTCGGTGACCACCATCACCAGAGTGGAGACGATGTTGAATGCCGCCACGGCGACGATAAGAAACAGGATCAGTCCCATCATCCGCTTTTCCGTGCGCAGCGCGCTGAAGAAGTTGCGGTGCTGCATGGTCCAGTCGCTGACGCGAAACCCGCCGTCCTGGGCCCGAGCCAACTCCACCGAGACCTCCGGCGCCTTGTACATATCCTTGAGCTTGAGGCGAATGCCGCTGACGCCATCGTCCAGTCGCAGCAGGCGCGCCGCATCGCTCATGTGCACCAGGGCAACGCCGCTGTCGTACTTGCCCATGTCGACGCGGAAGATGCCGGATACGGTAAAGCGCTTCATCCGCGGCATGCTGCCGGTGGGCGTCATCATCACCTCAGGCGCCACCAGGGTGACCTTGTCGCCCACCACCACCCCCAGGCTGGCGGCCAACTCCTTGCCGAGGATGATGTTATAGCTGCGATCGCTGAGGTCCTCCAGACTGCCCTCATCCATGTGCGCCCCCACATCCGAGACCTTGGGCTCCTCCTCGGGCAGGATGCCCCGCACCTCGGCGCCACTGACATGATCGCCATTGATCAGCATCCCCTTCATCTCGACAAAGGGGGCCTGGCCGATTACCTCGGGATGATCCTTGGCAATCTGCAGACCGGCGCGCCAATCGGCAATCTTGCCGTCCGCGCCCAGAATCACCGCATGGGAGGCCATGCCAAGAATGCGCTCGCGCACCTCTTTGTGGAAACCGTTCATCACCGACAGGACGATGATCAGGGCAGCCACGCCAAGCATCACCCCCAGCATGGAACTGATGGAGATGAAGTCAATGAAATGGTTACGCCGCTTGGAGCGGGTGTAACGCAGACCGATGAACAGGGGCAAAGGGGTAAACATGGCGCGCATTTAACCACAGGGGCGTGCAGCGGTCAGCCTGTTCTTGATCTGCAGTGACCTCAGGCAACCGAACTGCACCGGCAACAGGCGCAATCTTGCCCCAGTCAACGTAGAATGACTGCACCCTTCGGCCCTGGAATTTCTGTCATGCAAGCAGCACCTCGCGCCCATCGACTCAGCCCTCTGCCAAGCAGGCCCCTGAGCCCGGGCCTGAGCCCGAGCCTGGTCTGGGCACTGATCTGGAGCCTGATCTGGACCGGCCTCAGCCTGAGTAGCGCCCCAGCGCTGGCCGAGCCGGTTGGCTGTGTCTCCACCCGTTTCAAGATGCTCGGCGCCAATGACAAGGTCTGCATTGACTCCTTCCAAGACCCCAAGATTGAAGGGGTCGTCGGCCATGTCAGCCGAGCCAAGACTGGCGGGGTCAAAGGCATGGTAGGCCTGGCAGAGGATACCTCGGATGCATCCATCGCCTGCCGTCAGGTCGGCCCCATCCGCATCAAAAAAGAACTGGAAGATGGCGAAGACGTGTTCAAGGAAAGCCGCTCCTGGCTGTTCAAGCGCCTGCAGGTAGTGCGCTTTCACGACAAGCCTAACAACACTCTGGTCTACCTGGCCTATTCGGACAAACTGGTGGAGGGCTCACCGAAGAACGCCATCTCCACGGTACCCATCATGCCCTGGGGCCCCAGCGCGGCGGTCAGCGGGCCTGAGAAGCCCTAACCCAACCAGCGCTAAGCCAAGCTGATTTTCTATTCCAGACTTCACTACCCAGAGGTACGCCCATGATCTTTCGTCAGCTGTTCGAACCCATCTCCAGCACCTACACCTACCTGCTGGCCTGTGAGCATAGCCGTCAGGCGGTATTGGTCGATCCGGTGCTGCCGACCTGGCAGCGCGATCTGGAGGTGCTGAATCAACTCGACCTCAAGCTGGTATTCACCCTGGACAGCCACATTCATGCCGACCACATCACCTCAGCCGCCATACTCAAGCGCGAGGCCGGCAGCCGCATAGCCCACCCCGCCTGCGACAACCTGGAGTGTACCGACCTGCCGGTGGAAGAAGGCAAACCCCTCAGCCTGGGCAGCCTGAACATCGAACCCCTGTTCACCCCCGGTCACACCGACGGCCATCACGCCTACCTCATCGGTGAGCGGGTGCTGACCGGCGATGCCCTGTTGATCGAGGGCTGCGGCCGCACCGATTTCCAGAACGGCGATGCCGTCAGCCTTTATCACAGCATCCACGCCAAACTCTTCAGCCTGGCCGATGACACCCTGGTATATCCCTCCCATGACTATGCGGGACGAAGGGTCTCCAGCATTGCCCAGGAAAAGGCACGCAATCCGAGGCTAGGCCAAAACAAGCCGCTGGAGGCCTTTGTGAAAATCATGCAAGAGATGGACTTGCCCTACCCCAAGTTCATCGATTTTGCCCTGCCGGGCAACCGCCAATGCGGCATCTGCCCGGCGGATGTACCCGAGAATCTGCAGCAGTACTGCGGCCAGATCGGCGATAGCCGGCAGGGGTGAAGCTAATCACTCGGCTTGCCACGCAGGGCCTTGATGCTGCCCCGGCGCGTCTTGCTGTCCATCCGCTTGGCCTGGGATGAGCGACTCGGCTTGGTCGCACGCCTGGGCTTGGCCACCGCCAGCGCCTGCTGGATCAGCTCTCGCAAGCGCCCCAGGGCGTCCGCGCGATTCTTCTCCTGGGTCCGGTAGCGCTGGGCCTTGATCACTATCACCCCGTTACTGCTGATGCGCTGATCGGGCCAGGCCAGCAGCCGCTGCTTATCCGCATCGGACAGAGAGGACCCCGCCACATCAAAGCGCAAATGGATCGCGCTGGAGACCTTGTTGACATTCTGACCACCCGCACCCTGGGCACGAATGGCACTGAACTCTATCTCTTCATCCGGAATGCAACATTGGGCAGAGAGGCGCAGCATGAAAAAGTCCTGGGAAAACTGTCAAGTTGACGAAACCGCCAAACAAAAGCTAGTCTGCCCGCTTGGCCAGCCCTTTTGCAACAGGGCAGCTTGTTATCGGCCCTTGTTATAGGACAGGCACAATGCATTTCAAAACACTTTCAGCCGCCACCCTCCTAACCACCTCCCTGGGACTTGCCTTGCTGCTACCGGCAGCTCCAGCGGTGGCAGCGGATTGCGGCTCAGGCCCCGGCGGTTTCTCCGCCTGGCTGGGGCGCTTCAAGCAAGCCGCTCAGGCCGAAGGAATCAACCAGAAAACCCTGGACTCCGCCCTTGGCGGTGTCAGCTACAGCGCCCTGGTGATTCAGCGCGATCGCAACCAGCACTCGATGAAACTCTCCTTCGACGAGTTCTACAAGCGCCGCGTCTCCAACGCCATGATTCAAAAGGGCCGCAACTGGATTGCCGCAAACCGCTCCCTGGCGGATCGGATCGAAAAAACCTATGGCGTGGACATCGAGGTGCCCGTCGCCATCTGGGGCATGGAAACCAATTACGGTTCCTACAAGGGCGAAATGCTGCCTATCTTCCCCTCGCTGGCCACCCTCGCCTATGACTGTCGCCGCTCGGATTTCTTTCGCCGCAACCTGATCAGCGCCCTGCGCATCGTCCAGCGCGGGGACATGCGCCCCAGCGACATGCGCGGGGCCTGGGCCGGCGAAATCGGTCAAACCCAATTCATGGCCGAGGCCTACTACAACTATGCGGTGGATTTCGACGGCAACGGCCGACGTGATCTGATCAACAGTGCGGCAGACGTGCTCGCCTCCACCGCCAACTATCTCAAAGGCTACGGCTGGAAACCGGGTGGCGGCTGGCAACCCGGCAGCCACAATTACAGTGTTCTGGGGGAATGGAACAAGGCCGGGGTTTACGTCAAAGCCATCGCCAAGATGGCGGAACAGATGAAAAACGGCAAGCCCAGCAAGACCGAGGCGCCATCCGGCAGCAAGAAAACCACCGGCGGAGCAAGCCAGAACGGTGGCTTTCAGTTCCACTGAGTGCTGAACTGCAATCCCCTGAGATTCTCCGCCTCTGCCCTTCAGGGCGAGGCAGATGGGGTTATAATCGCCCCCTCCATTCCACTGGGTGAAAAATCGTGAGCGACAATCCCTTCATCATCAGCGTCAGCGAGGCCGATTTCTCCGAGCGGGTGCTTGAGGCCTCATTTCATCAGCCGGTGCTGGTCGATTTCTGGGCCGACTGGTGTCAGCCCTGCCGCAGCCTGATGCCGATCCTGGCCCGCCTGGCGGAGCAATACCGGGGCAAGTTCATTCTTGCCAAGCTGAATACCGAAGAAAACCCCAACCTGGCGGCAGCCCTGGGAATTCGCAGCCTGCCAACGGTGCGGCTGTTCATCGAAGGCCAGTTTGTCGATGAATTCATGGGCGCCCTGCCCGAGGCGCAGGTTCGCAGCTTCCTGGATAAACACATCCCCAACGAGATCGACCTGCTGCTGATCCAAGCCGAGCAACTTGCGCAGACGGGCGCCCTGGATGATGCCCTTGATTTGCTCAATCGCGCCGCCGCCCTCGACCCTGCCAACGTCCAAGTGCGCCTGGCCCAGGCACGTCTGGCGATGGATCTGGGGCAGATTGGGCAGGCCGCGAGCCTGATCGACAGCCTGGCAGCCGATCAACGCCGTGCGCCCGAAGCAGCGGCGCTGATCGCCGAGCTAAATG
>JADGBD010000258.1 GCA_015231665.1 Gammaproteobacteria bacterium | reverse complement strand
TCCCGTACCCAGTCATTGAGGTACTTCGCCGGCGAATAGCCCCAGGCCACCCCGTAGCGATCAACCGCCTTGCTGAGCTCCTCGGCCCAGGGCGTGTTTATAGCCACGATGAGCTGGCGTACCTTTTGACCACTCTTGTCCGAGACCTTGCTGCCTTTGATGGTGAGTAGGAGTGCATATTCCGCCCCAACCTGAACACCCATTCTGGTTCAATCTGAACACCTGTTCTGGTTCAACCTGAACGGTCATTCCGGTTCAAGCTGAACACTTTTTACGGGTTTTCCAGAATCGGTGTTCAGGTTGCCGGAATGCCTGTTCAGATTGGCCAGCAGAGATTTCAACGCATTGTTTTTCTTTTACTTGATAGCCTTGGTCCCTTTTTCGGAGGGGCCATGGCAGCCAAGAGGACCACAATGCGCAAGATTCGCGAGATACTACGACTCCGCCTGGAGGCGGACCTGTCGATTCGACAGATCAGCAACAGCACCAAGGTCAGTGTCGGCAAGGTGCAAGGCCTGCTGGCCAAGGCCGAGGCGCTGGGGCTGGGCTGGCCTCTGCCGGAAGGGCTGGATGATACTCAGCTGGCGGCCCGGTTTTACCCGGCGGCGGATACCCAGGCCTCAGGCCGCTTCGCCCAACCGGACTGGAGCGCCGTACACCAGGAGCTCAAACGCAAGGGCGTGACCTTGCAGTTGCTCTGGGAAGAGTATTGCCAGCGCTTTCCCAACCGTTGCTACAGCTACTCCCAATACACCGAACGCTACCGCCAGTGGCGGCCCAAGCAAAAGCGCTCCATGCGCCAGATCCACAGGGCCGGGGAGAAGTGCTTCGTCGACTACTGCGGACCGACGCTGCCCATCATCGATCCCACCACCGGGGAGATCCGCCAGGCGGCGATCTTCGTCGGCGTCCTGGGGGCTTCCAGCTACACCTTTGCCGAGGCCACCTGGAGCCAGTCCTTAGCGGATTGGCTGGGCAGTCACAGCCGGATGTTCGCCTTCTTCGGTGGCTGTCCCGAGTTGGTCATCCCGGACAACCTCAAAAGCGGCGTCAGCCGGGCCTGTCGCTACGACCCCGAGATCAATCCCAGCTACCAGCAACTGGCGGCACACTATCAGGTCGCTGTGCTGCCCGCACGGCCCTACAAGCCCCAGGACAAGGCCAAGGCCGAGGTCGGGGTGCAGGTCGTGGAACGCTGGATTCTGGCCCGTCTGCGGCGGCTGAGCTTCTTCTCCCTGGGGGAGTTGAACCAGGCCATCCGCAGTCTCTTGGTCGAGCTCAACGAGAAGCCGTTCAAACAGCTGCCCGGCAACCGCCGCCAGGCCTTTGAGCAACTGGATCGGCCCGCCCTGCGGCCACTGCCCCGACAGCCTTACCAGTACACCGAGATCAAGCCCGTCAAGGCCGGTTGCAACTACCACGTCCAGTTCAAAGACCATCACTACTCGGTGCCCCATCCGTATGTCGGTGAGACCCTGGAACTGCACGCCAGCGATACGCAGATCCGCCTCTACTTTCGCAACCGTCAGATCGCCTGTCATCCGCGCAAGCGGCATCCCGGCTATACCACCCTGGCCGAGCATATGCCGCAACGCCATCAACAGCATCAGGCCTGGACACCGCAGCGGTTGCAAGGCTGGGCCAAGGACATAGGCCCGGAGACCCTGGCCTGGATCAGCCGAGAACTGGAACGGCGTGAGCATCCGGAGCAGGCCTATAAGGTCTGTCTGGGTCTGTTGAGTCTGAGTCGTGAATTCAGTCCCACCCGTCTGGAAGCGACCTGTGGTGTGGCCAACCAGGCCGGGTTGCGCCAGTACCGCCAGCTGCGCTCGATCCTGACCAGCAACCGCGACCAGCTGCCCAAGCAACTGGCGCCGCACCTCAATCTACCCCAGGACCACGAGAACGTCCGCGGTCCCAACGACTTCCACTGAATCGGAGCCCCTCATGAGCACTCAGACCCTGACGCAACTGCGTCAACTCAAGCTCGGCGGCATGGCCGCCAGCCTTCAGCAGCAGCTGGAACAGCCGGGCACCTACGAGAGCCTGGCCTTTGTCGAGCGATTGGACCTGCTGTTGGCGCAAGAACACCTCAGTCGCCAGCAGCGCAAACAGGCGCGCCTGATCCGTCAGGCCCGCTTCAAGCTCCACGCCACGGTGGCGCAGATCGATTACCAGCACCCGCGCCACATCAGCCCGTCCCAGATCGCCACGCTTGCCCAATCCGATTGGCTCTCGCGGGCGCAGAACCTGCTGATCACCGGCCCCTGCGGCAGTGGCAAGACCTACCTGGCCTGCGCCCTGGGCCATAACGCCTGCCTGCACGGCTGGGTGGTGCGCTACTACCGCCTATCCCGCCTGCTGCTGGAGATGACCCAGGCCAAGGCCGATGGCAGCTACCCGCGACTGCTCCAGCAGTTGGCCAAGATCGACTTGTTGATCATCGATGACTGGGGCCTGGAACCCCTCAAAGCCGCTGAGCGTAACGACCTGCTGGAGATCATGGATGACCGCCATCAGAGCCGCTCGACACTGATGATCAGCCAATTACCCACCGATCAGTGGTACGCCAGTATCGGCGATAACACCCTCGCCGATGCCATTCTTGACCGCTTGATGCACAACGCCCATCGCCTGCCCCTCAAGGGGGAGTCGATGCGCAAAACCCACGGAGGCTTGACCCAAGATGAACACTTGAAGGCATAATCCCACCCCCTGAGCCGCGTTGAGATCTCGGGTGTTCACCTTGGCCAGCACGGGTGTTCAGGTTCGCCGGAATGCGCACCGATGCGCTCTCTCTCGACCAGGCGCGGAAACAGGCCGACAAGCTGCGCGGTCAGGTAGCCTTGGGGCAGGACCCGGCCGAGGCGAAGGCAGTGCTGAAGCAGGTGCCAACATTGGCTGCCTTCGTGAAGGACCGGTACCTGCCCTTCGTCCAGGGCTACAAGCGAGCGTGGAAGACCGATGAGTCGCTGCTCCGTAACCACATACTGCCGGTGATGGGCGATCGTCACCTCGACGAGATCACGAAGGAGGAAATCGTCGCGCTGCACCACGGCCGAGTGGCCGCAGGGGCAGCACCGGGGTCGGCGAATCGGCTGCTGATCCTCCTCAGATACATTTTCAACCTGGCGATAAAGTGGGAGATTGCCGGAGTGACCAAGAACCCGACCAAGGGGTTGGCTCTGCTTGAGGAAAATAACAAGCTTGAGCGCTACCTCAGCCAAGAAGAAGCGCAGCGACTCTATGCCGCGGTCGTCGAAAGCTCCAGCGAGATGCTTGCCTTTATCATCCCCTTGCTGATTCTCACCGGTGCGCGGAAACGCGAAGTGCTGGACGCGAAGTGGATCGACTTCGACGTCGACAAGCGGCTGTGGCGCATCCCTAAGCCGAAATCCGGCAAGGCGCGGCATGTCCCCCTCTCGGACGGTGTCGTGCAGCTACTGGCTCAGCTTGAAGTCCATCAGGCCGACTGGCCTGAGGCGATCAAGGCCGGTGGCTGGCTGGTGCCGAACCCGCAGACTGGCGTGCCCTTCCGGACCATCTTCTATTCCTGGGACAGCGCGAGGAAAAAGG